>DASSKX010000036.1:0-4011 GCA_035689925.1 Acidobacteriaceae bacterium | reverse complement strand
CGCCGAACTTCGCATGCGCCTCGGCGTCGAGCCAGTCCAGCCCCTCCACATACACCCGCTGCCGGTCGGGCGGCGAAACCGAGATGAGGAAATCCAGAAACTCCGGCGCTCCCGTGTCGAGCGCTCCAGGGTATCCCCCCAGCGGCGGCAGCAGAATCTCGCACAGCTGCCGCAACGTGGACATCTGCCGTTCGCTGAAGAAGTAATTCGTCGCTTGCGCGACGTGATCCGGCACCAGAGCTGGCAGCGACAGCGGCTTCGCCTCCAGCAATCCGCGCATCCACGGGACCGGTCCCGGTGCCGGCGGAGGAGCTGCTCCCGGCGGCGTTGGTGGAGGCGCCGACGGCGCCACCTGTGTCGGAGCCGTTTGTGCCTGACCCAGCAAATTCTTCGCGCTCACCGAAGCCGCCAGAGCCGCCTTCACAAAATCCCGCCGTCGCATGCTCGCTTGTCCTCCGCATCGTCTGCTGCGGTTCACGGATGCGAACCGCACTCGGCTAAACAGACTAAACGACTGGGCACGCAATCTGCTGGCTCATTCTCCCTGGATCGGGAAAACGGCAGCGACGCGATGCTGCTCAGAGGTATCTCGCCAGGAATGCTCCGCAGGTCATCAGCAGCTTCGGACCGGCCTGTGGCGAGAACCAGTGATTCTCGCGCGGAAAAATCTCCGTCTGGCAACGCGCGCCGCGCTCCTTGAGAACGCGCTGCAGTTTGTAGGCCTCCGAGACCGGGACCATGGTGTCCTCGGCGCCGTGCAGCACGAGCGTCGGCGGCATCGCCGCAGTCACGCGATCTTCCCAGCCCGGCGGAATCCCGCCGGAAAGCTCGATGACCACGCGCAGCGTCGGATCGCCGATCCCCAGCGCCACCGCCAGGTAGCCACCCAGCGAAATGCCGAGCACGCCGATGCGCCGTCCGTCCACGGCTGGCCGCGCGCGCAGATCAATGACTGCGTCTTCCAGCGCGCGGAGCCACGCGGGAAAATGCTGCCCGTCAAGGATCGTTTCCGCTGTCGCGCGTACGGTGCCCGTCTTGTCGAAGTAATACGGCGCATGCAGCCCAACGCCGAAGGGCATCAGCTGCGGCGCAAACCGATTCAGCCAGTACGAAACCGCGCCACCCGAACCGTGCGCCAGCAGCAGCGCCGGATGCGGCCCGGCACCCGCCGGCTCGTAGCGCTCGACGCGAATCCGCTGCTCACCGCTGAGGAAAGTGTCCACCTCTGGAAAGATGCAGCAAACACGTGCCATCGGTCCGCTCACCTCAGCGCGTCTCTGTGCTCGCGTGTCCTCTGTGGTGAGCAGATCGCCTCCACCTGCGCTATTCCCTGTATTTCTCCCGAATCCGCACTGTCCGCTGCAGCTCATCCATCGCCTGCAACACCTTTAGGCGCAAATCCTCGTCCGGCTTCGCCGTCGCCAAATACCGCTCGACTACATCCAGCGAACTCCGCGACTCCTGCCCATCCATGAAGGCATCCAGCCACGCCACCAGAAAGAAGATCTTCCGGTCCCGTTTCACCTGCTCGAGCGCCCCCAGCGCTGGCTCCAGATACGGCGCCGTCAGCTGCGACTCGTTCCAATAATTGAAGGCCCCAAGACTGCTCTGCACCCAGTCCTCCGAAATCACCGCGTTGTGCAGATAATCGTCGAAATACTTCCGTTTCGTCGCCGCGTCCGGACCCGCCGCCTGGGCCACATACGCAAATTTCCGCCCGTCGCCAGACGAGTCCGTCTTCTGCTCCGCCGCAAACACCGCCTGCGCCTCCGGATCGCCATACGCGATCAGCGCCGTCACCAGCGACCACCGATCCTGCTGGCGCAGCGCCACGCCCGGAATTGCCTGGCGGCCCCGCAGCAGCTCCTTCATGAGCGCGCGCCCCGCTTCCTGATCTCCAAAGCCCGTCAAGCTCCGGAACCACACAATCCGCAAGTCATGATCGGGATCGCTCATCATCCGATCCGCCGCCAGAGCTTCTCCCTGCGCCAGCAACGCCGGCCGTGCGCCATCCGGCACATAGTGGTGAATCGCCGTCTCGCTCCGCGCCAGCAGGCTCGACGCCAGCGACAGATCCTGCTCCTTCGGCAGCACATCGAAAGCCAGCCGCACATACTGAGCCGGATCGAGCTGCACCTCGCGCACGCCATCCCACAGCGATCCCCAGAGCAGCGTCCGCCGAAATACATCGGCGATCGCCGGGAGCTGCTGCATCACCGCCGGCTGGCTCTTCGCATCCAGCAGAAACAGCCCGTACGCGTGATCCTCCGCATTGGCAAACACCCACGCCGGACACGCTGCCCCTGCCGGCAACGGCACCTCCGCCGACGCCGTGTTCAGCTCCGCCCGTACGGTGCGCACGTGCCCATCCGGATACGCGAGCGCCACCTCCGTCGCAATCGGCCATACCGCATGCGCATCGCCAGATCCATAATCCCGCGCTGGACGCTGGGACAGGCGCAGGTTCGTCAACCCAGCGCCCTTCGCGCAGCCAAACTCCGTGGTGACCAGCGGCATGCCCCGGTGCCGAATCCACATCTCCGCCCACGCATCCAGCTTCCGTCCCGATGCCCCCTCAAACGCGCCAATCAAATCGCTCCACGTCGCGTTCCCATACCGGTGCTGGGCCAAGTAAATCTGCAAGCCCCGCTGAAAAGCCGCATCCCCCAGCACGTAATTCAGCTGCTTCAGCACCCCCGGCGCCTTCTCGTACACGATGGCCCCGTACGCTGACTTCGCATCCTTCAGGTTCGGAATGTCCTGGTAGATCGGCGTCGTACCCGCCGTCTCGTCAATCCCATACGCCGCCGGCTTGATCGACTGATAAAAACGCTGCCAGATCGGCTCCTTTGGACGCAGCGCCGCCAGCGTTTTGTACGCCATGTACTGCGCGAACCCTTCCTTCAGCCACAAATCGTCGAACCACCGCATCGTGGTGAAGTCGCCGAACCACTGATGCGTCAGCTCGTGCAGCACCGTCACGTCGCGATTCAGCCGGTTCAGCGCTGTCGGAGCCGTCCGGAAGATCACCGATTCCTCGCGCAGAAACGTCGCGCCCGCGTGCTCCATCCCGCCATACGCGAACCCCGGAATCAGCACCATCTCGTACTTCGGAAACGGAAACGGCTGCGCAAAGTAGCTCGCCAGATACTTCATCCCGTCCGCGGCCACCGTCTGCACCTCCGGAACGGCGCTCTCTGCGTTCTTCATCTGCGACTTCCGCACCCAGATGTCGGGCAATCCTGCCTGGTGATGCACATTCACAAAAGGCCCGGCCGCAAAAGCAAACAGGTACGTGCTGATCGGCTCCGTCTCCGCGAACCAAGTCGTCGCCGTCGCGCCCGCCTCCCCAACCCGCTCCGGAGTGGTATTCGAAATGAGTTTCCATGTTCCCGGCGCCGTCACCTCCAGCCGAAACCGCCCCTTCAGATCCGGCTGGTCGAAGCACGGAAACACCATGCTCGCGTCCATCGGGACGAAAAGCGTGTACAGGTACTCCGACCCATCATCCCGGTCCTCAAACCGCGTGATCGCCTTCCCCGCCACGCCGATGTTCGCCGCAAACTTCGCCTCGACGACGTTCTCCCCCGCCTTCAGCCCAGCCGCCGGAAGCACGATATGCCCATGAACGATCTCCGCCGGAACCGCCGCCCCGTTCAGCCGCACATCCTCCAGCCGCCCATCACGAAAATCCAGCAGCAGCGGTGCCGCCGCATCCTTCAGCCGGAACCGGATCGTCTCGGCGCCCGGCGCGGTCGCCGCGTGCGGCTCGAGCGTGTACCCGAGTTGGTACCGCACGTCGAAAACCCGCGCGGCCCGCTCCTGCGCCAGCGCACGAGGAATCCCCTCCGGAACCTCGGCTGCACGCGCTGTGGAAATCACCAGCCCGATAGTCAACGCCAGCCACAAAGCTCTACGTTTCAATGAGATCGCCTCTGTACAGGAGATCGCTGCACCCCAGCCACTATACCCGCGCTTGCCGCAGGACGCGCAATGTTACGGCAACGCGGC
>DASSKX010000035.1:0-3384 GCA_035689925.1 Acidobacteriaceae bacterium | reverse complement strand
TTCTGCGCCAACTTTTCGACGGTTCGTCCTCCCCCACATCCCACATCAACGACGGTGGCTCCGGGTGGGATTTCGACGTGCATGAGGGCCCAGTCGGTCAGCGCGGAGTGACTCGCGTTCATGATCCGGGCGAAGATCGGGCCGACATAGCGGTCGGGCTTTTTGACCTGTCTGATCAGGTAGACAGCCGCGGCACCGACCAGCACAGCGCGTATGGCAATGAAAATGGCGTCGTGGACCAAGGGAACCTTCTGCTCCGGGGGATAAGGGGAGAACGATGCGAGCATTGTAGGCGGTGAATTCCCGATCGACTACTCGGAAATTTCATCCGCCAGGGGCAAGGCTCTTGCCGGCGTCGTGGAAACCGGCCTGAAACCGCGTCCGCTGAGCCGCAGCCGGACCGCGACCGCCACGACGCTGACGAGGGTGGCTGCCTCGACAAAGATCTTGCCGCCGTCCAGCAGGTCGGGATGGCCGTCCTTCAGCGCCGGATCCGTGAAGATGCTGTGCACGAACAGGAGCACCGCCGCCGGGAAGACGAGGTAGTGCAGGTTGCGCCACAGCGGACGGCCGATACGTGTTCGCAGCAGGGAAGAGACGAAGACCAGGAGCAGCAGATAGAGGGCGCAGGCGCCAACAAGATTCAGCGTCGGCTGTTGCGGCGAATCGATCGGCCAGAGAATGTCATATACGCGGAAACGCGGGCTCCTGACGAAGAGCAATACGACGGGATGCGTCAGCGTCAGGGCGACGGCGGCGTAGGCGGTCCACTGATGCAGCGCGAAGACATTGATACGCCGATGCGGCCAGTGACGCACCGGGCTCTAGCGCAGCGCCATCAGCAAGCCGATCAGCAAATTGACCGAGGTGGCTCCGACGGCCCCGAGCCCGAGGTACGCACAGATGTCCAGCAGCGTCATGTGGTCGCATCCGGCGAGTGGATCGCGGTGTAGAGATGGACGTCAGCGGGTCAGCAAAAGTTCCGCCTTGCCGCTGCTGGACACTACTTCGCCGGTTCGAGGATGCAGCCGGGCGTGGAGCGCGCGATCTCCCATTCCTCCTCATTCATATCCGGCGAGACTTCGGCGAACAGGGGCGTGCTGAGGTACCGCTCGCCCGTATCCGGCAGCATGCAGAGGATTGTCGAACCCTTCGGCGCCTGCGATGCGACCTGCAAGGCCCCCGCGAAGGTGCCGCCGGAGGTGATCCCGACGAAAATGCCTTCCTTCTTCGCCAGCTCCTTGCTGCAGCGCATCGCATCGGCATTGGTGATCCGCAGAACCTGGCTGATTGCATTGGCCGAAACTGCATCGCCGGTGAGCTTCGGGACGAAGTCCGGACTCCAGCCCTGGATCGGATGTGGTTTCCAGCTTGGGTGCGGAGCGCTCGGCGACCCATCCTCGTTGCGCTCCTGCTCGATCCCACTGGAAAGTAGCGGCGCGTCGTCGGGCTCGCAGACCACGACCTTCGTCTCCGGCCGCTCCTTCGCGAGCACGCGTGCCACGCCTTTCAGCGTGCCGCCGGTGCCGAATCCGGTAACCCAGTAGTCGAGCCGCTCGCCTTTAAAGTCGCGCAGGATCTCCTGCGCGGTGGTGCGGGAGTGCATGTCGGCATTCGCTTCGTTTTCGAACTGCCGCGTGTAATACCAGCCGTGTTTTTCGGCCAGTTCGATGGTCTTCTTGACCATGCCTACGGCGCGCGCCGATGCGGGCGTGATGACCACCTTCGCGCCCAGGAAGCGCATCAGCTTCCGGCGCTCGATGCTGAAAGTCTCCGCCATGGTCACGACCAGCGGGTAACCCTTCGCCGCGCAGACCATCGCAAGCCCGATGCCGGTATTGCCGCTGGTCGCTTCCACCACCGTCTGGCCGGGCTTCAGCTTGCCTGTACGCTCCGCCTCTTCGATGACGCCCAGCGCAAGCCGATCCTTCACGGAACCGAGCGGGTTGAAGGCCTCCACCTTGACGTAGAGGTTCACGTCGGGCGGCGCCAGCCGATTGATCCTCACGACCGGGGTGTTGCCGACGGTTTCCGTGATGCTTCCGAACTTGCTCATTCACCTGACCTCCGAATGCTGGCCATTGTACAAGCGCGCGTGGGCCGGCTTGTGGACGGCGGCATTCGCGATTTTGCAGCAATGCTCAATCCGATGGCATACTTTGCACCTGCGAAGAAGCCCCGGCTCGGACAGCGTTCTGCTCACGCCGCTGAAGACAGGATTGCCCTCGGGTATAAGAGATCCGGACGCGGCTTGCGGCAAACGCCAGTGGAGGGAAACGGAAATGGACAACGGAGCAATCGACAGAGCGGCTGAGCCGCGAAGCATCGGCCGCAGCGTCCTTGCGCTGTTCGCGGGGTTCGTCGCCGGCGTCGTGCTCTCTCTTGGAACTGATCTCGGAATGCACGCCGTTGGGCTGTGGCCCTCTCTGGGGCGGCCGATGTCGGGACAAATGTTATTGTTCGCGACGGTCTACCGCACGATCTACGAAGTTGTCAGCGGCTACATCGTTGCTCGGCTCGCGCCAAGACGACCGCTGGAGCACGCATTGATTGGCGGTGCGATCGGTACGCTCCTGAGCATAGCCGGTGCTGCCCTAACGTGGAACCGGGGACTCGGCCCGCATTGGTATCCGGTGGCGCTCATCTTTGTGGCGCTTCCTTCGGCGTGGGCGGGTGGAAGGCTTCGACTCACGCAATTGCAACGACAGAGGATGGCCTGAACCTCCAGCTGAGACGCACGCAGGGAAGCACCATGAAAGCAGAAGGACTGCTGACGAAGCCCTCTGAATCGGACAAAGTGGATCCTGGCTGCGGTTTGAGGTGCGACTCTGCTCCGCAGGTATCTTGACACCGCGGGAGGCGGCGAATAGGCTGATGCGTTGCCGCGCTGAAAGCTTTCAAGTTAAATCCAGCCCGGCACGAAAGCAGTTTGCTGGAGGCCCTGGTGAATCGACGCGATCTGCTGAAGTGCATGGCCATCCCCGCAGCGGGAGCCGTTGTCAACGCCGTTGCGCGTCCGCTGCTTGCCGCGGAACCGGCTCTCGGACCCGCTACCGAGCGGACACCCGCTCTCGCCGCGTTCGAGAAGATGCGATTCGGGTGCTGCTATCACTTCAGCGTCGACACGTTTGTTGACAATGGAGAATACAAAGTGGGCGCGGCGCCCGCGAGCATTTACAAGCCGACGAACCTCGATGTACGCCAGTGGATCCGCGTGGCTCGGGACCTCGGTGCCAAGTATGCCGTGATTACGGCGAAGTTCTGGTCCGGGTTCTGCCTGTGGGATTCCAAAGGATACGACTACGACGTTGGCGCGACCAGTAACAAAACCGACGTAGTGGCCGCGTTCGTGGATGCCTGCAAGGAGTACGGACTGCGTCCAGG
>DASSKX010000034.1:0-3555 GCA_035689925.1 Acidobacteriaceae bacterium | reverse complement strand
GGCGATCTTTGGCGGCCGGCCGCAGCCTGTGATGGCGCACATGATCGAGGCAGGGAAGCTCACTTTGGATGACGTGCAGGAAGCGGAGCGGATGCTGCGCGACCTTAGCCGGAAGGAGAAGGCATGATGCCGGAAACGGGTGGTGGGCTCTGGATGATTCTGTCGTATACGGCCAGCCATCTGTGGCAATCGACGCTGTTTCTGATTGCCGCGGCTGCACTGGCAGCGCTGCTGCGCCGGTATTCGGCGCGGGTGCGGTACGCGATTTGGCTGGTCGCTTCGGTGAAATTCCTGGTGCCGTTTGCCGCTATTGCGAAGCTGGGGAGCTTTCTGGCTCCGCGAGCGGCTGCATCGCCGGCATCGCATGTGCGGCTCTACTTTGTGTTTGAGACGATCGGCAGCGGGTTGATCACGAGGGATGCGCTGCATGCGCCATGGGCAGAACCGGGAGCTGGTCCGGCAGCGCACCCCATGAATCTGTCTCTGTTGATCCCGGTATGCGCGGGGCTGTGGGCGCTGGGTGCGCTCGCGGTAATAGCGACCTTCTGCCGGCGGTGGATCAAGGCGTACCGCATCGACCGCGCGGCGGCGCCGCAGTGCAGCGGGCGGGAGGTTCGCATCCTGCGCGTGCTGGAGGAGGCGCGGGGTTGGCCATCGCCGGTGCAGTTACGGGTTACAGAAGCGGCGATCGAGCCGAGCGTCTTTGGCATGGTGCGTCCCGTGCTGTTGTGGCCCGCCGGCATCTCGTCGCGTCTGGACGACGAACACATCGAGGCGATTCTTGCGCATGAACTGGAGCACATCGAGCGCCGCGACAACCTGATGGCGGCAGCGCATCTGGCGGTGCAGGCGATCTTTTGGTTTCATCCGCTGGTGTGGTGGCTGGGAACCCGCCTGATCGAGGAACGCGAACGCGCGTGCGATGAGGCGGTGCTCGCCGCGGGCGGAGTGCCGGAAACGTACGCGGAAGGGCTGCTGCGGACGTGCCGTTTTTGCATCGAGTCTGCTCTGTGCTGTACCGCGGGTGTAACGGGAGGCGAGTTGCGCTCACGTGTGCGCGGCATTATGACGCATGGTGCGGTGCGACGGCTCAATGCGGCAGGGAAATGGCTTCTGGGCGCAGGTTGCATTGCGCTGGTTGCGGTGCCGCTCTGCTTTGGCCTGACGCATCCGACACAGGTCTTTGCGCCGGCGCCTTTCTCAGCGCTGGCGCAGGCTGCACCGCCGCCGCCACCACCGCCGCCGCCTCCTCCGGCACAACTGCGTCAGCAGGGTGAAGCGGCGCAGGGTGCGCCTCCTGCCAAAGTTCCGGAGTTTGCCGTTGCTTCGGTTAAACCGGACAAATCAGGAACCATGATGGTTCGCATGATGTTCCAGCCAGATGGATTCTCGGCCACGAACGTGTCGTTGCGGCAGCTGATCGAGCTGACCTGGGGCGTCAACCACGATCGAGTCAGCGGCGCGCCTTCGTGGATCGATCACGCTAACTACGATATTGACGCCAAGGTGGACGGCGCGGACGTACCGGCGATGAAGAACCTGACCATCGACCAGCGGCGGGAGATGGTTCGTAAGCTGCTTGAGGACCGCTTCGGGCTGAAGTTTCATGAAGAGACAAAAGAACTGCCGGTTTACGCGCTCACGGTGGCGAAGGGAGGGCCGAAGATGCATGAGGCGAAGCCCGGCGACACGTACGCGGCCGGCTTCAAGGGGCCGGACGGCAAGGGCGGCGCGGGGATGATGCGGTTTGATGGAAAACAGCTCACAGCTCAGGGTGTGCCGATGAGCAATCTCACGCAATTTCTTTCGCGCCAGACCGAACGTACGGTGATCGACAAAACTGGCCTTTCCGGGAAGTACGATTTCACGCTGGATCTGCCTCCACGCCAGGGACCGATGGCCGGGCCGAAACCGTCCGAAGGCGACGGGGCGGGCGCGGACGGCGCATCGGAGGATACCGGTCCGTCGATCTTTACGCTGGTTCAGGATCAGCTCGGATTGAAGCTGGAGTCGACCAAAGCGCCGCTTCCTATTGTGGTGATCGATCACGTGGAGCAGCCTACGGAGAACTAGCCGGGTCCAGCCCCAAAGAGGCCTATAACTACGGAGAACGCGAGCGGATATCTTGTATCCAGCGTCTAACTAGCGACTTGCTCGAACCTATCGATATGGCTGGCCAATGCCGATGGCACGATAGTTCCGCTCATGATCCCCGCGATCTCGGACGAGCGATGTCGGGGACTCGTTGTGGCGTGCTGCAAATGTTGCGAACCGTGCCGCTGCTGCTGTGGATGATGCTGGCGGGCACCGCCGGCGCGCAGGTGGAGCTGATCGTGGCGCGCCCCGGTGAGACACCGCTCTCGTTTGAAGTAGCAGCGATTCGACCGAGCCATTCGGAGCGGGGATTCATGAGCATCAACCACAGCCGGGATCTCTTTCGGGTCGAGAACGCAACCCTGCGGGATCTGATCATGGACGCATGGGGGATTCACTCCAAAGCACAGATCGGCAGCGGATCGAACCAGATTCTCGACGAGCACTTCAACATAGAGGCACGCGTGAGTTCGGACGACGTGGCGCGGCTGACGAAAATGTCTGCGGAGGAACGCTCACGGCAGCAGGCGCTCATGCTGCAGTCGCTGCTCGCGGACCGCTTTGCGCTGAAGGTCCACATCGAGACGAAGACGCAGCCGGTGCTCGCCCTCATGGTGGGGAAGGGCGGCGCGAAATTGCACGCGGCGGCACCCGATCCGCCGGACGATGCAGCGAGGCAAGAGCCGTCGAAGCCTGCGGCAGGTCAACATCGATCGGGTATATGGACGCAGATGAGCCCAACAGGAGCCGAACTGAATGCGTACGATTCGACAATCGAAGGCCTGGTGACCACGATTGCTTTTCAGGCAGAAGCGGGCGGCCGGGTGGTCATCGACAAAACGGGACTCACGGGCAAGTACGACTACAGCCTGAAGTGGGTGCCGGAGTGGCTCTCGGCGAGCATGCCGAGAACGGATGCCGGTTCCGCGCAGACTGCCGATCCGCGGCCGACTGGCCCCTCCCTCTTCACCGCACTGGAGACTCAGCTGGGACTGAAGGTGGTTCGGGAGAAGGCTCCGGTTGAAGTTCTCGTCATCGATCATTTCGAGATGCCCTCGGCGAATTAGCGGAGGAAGGAAGAAGCACGATGCGAACACGGAGCAGGCGCCTCGTTTTTTGGCTGATGGGTTTTCTGCTCTGGGCTGCGCCGGCGTTTGCATCCGCACTGAAAGGGCAAGTCACGTTCAATGGGCTGCCGGTGCCGGGAGCCACGGTTGTCGTTACGCAGGGCGGGACGACGTACGCGACCATTACGGATGCGCAGGGGAATTACACGTTTCCGAATCTGTCGGACGGCGACTGGACCGTGCACATTGCGATGACGGGTTTTGCCGCTGTCACGCAGACGGTGGCTGTGGGAGCGACAGCACCCGCCGCCGCGATTGCGCTCAAGATGCTGCCGCCGGGAGCGGTGCAGGCACGGGCGGAGTCTCTGTCGCCGCCGATTCCGGCGGCACCGGT
>DASSKX010000033.1:0-4288 GCA_035689925.1 Acidobacteriaceae bacterium | reverse complement strand
TGCAGAGAGCGGTGGGCCAGTTCGACCCGCGCAACGGCGGGTTTGGATCGCAGCCGAAATTTCCGCATCCGGCAGCGCTGGATTTGCTGCTGGACGTCGCGGCCCGCACAGGGAATGAGGGTGCTCGCAAGGCGGCGCTCGTTACGCTCGAGAAGATGGCCCGGGGCGGCGTATATGACCAGCTTGCCGGTGGGTTTCATCGCTACTCAGTGGATGAGCGCTGGGTGGTACCACATTTCGAAAAGATGTTGTATGACAACGCGGGGCTGCTGGCGAACTACGTGCATGCATTCCAGAGTTTCGTCGAGCCGGAGTTTGCCGCGGTCGCGCGCGACATCATCCGCTGGATGAATGAGTGGCTCACGGATCAGCAGCGTGGCGGCTTTTATGCGTCACAGGACGCCGACATTTCGCTGGACGACGACGGGGATTACTTCACCTGGACGCGGGACGAAGCGGCGGCAGTGCTTTCGCCGGAGGAACTGCGCGTTGCCGAGGAGTACTACGACATCGGCGAACTCGGCGACATGCACCACAATCCCAGCAAGAACGTGCTGTACCGGCGTTTTTCGGTCGCGGAAATCGCGCAGCGAGTGGGGCGAAGCGAGCAGGAGATCCAGAGAGATCTCGAGGCCGCGAAGCACAAGCTGTATGCGGCACGCCTGCAGCGCCCTGCGCCATTTGTGGACCGGACGATCTACACCGGATGGAATGCAATGGCGATCTCGGCCTATCTCGACGCGGCGCGCGTGTTGGGGCTCGAGGCGCCAAGGGATTTCGCTCTGCGGACTTTGGATCGGGTGGTGCGAGAGGGCTGGAACCGGCAGAGCGGGCTGCTGCATGTGATCGCATACGCCGACCGTGCTGGTTCGGCGAAGCCGGTTGCTGCCGTGCTGGATGATTATGCGCTGCTGATTCATGCCTGCGTGGACGCCTGGCAGTCCAGCGGGGAACTGCGCTATTACGAAACTGCGATGCAATTGGGTGAGGCGCTGGTGGCGAAGTTTCACGATTCGGAGGCAGGCGGGTTCTTTGATACAGAGAAGGATGCCGGCGAGAAGCTGGGAGCCCTCGCGGCCCGGCGCAAGCCGATGCAGGACTCGCCCACGCCCGCAGGGAACTCGACGGCAGCGGCGGCGTTGCTCCGGCTGGAGGCACTCAGCGGTCGGGAAGACTACCGAGCCAAGGCAGAAGAGACCCTGGCATCATTTGCGGGAGTGATCCACCATTACGGGCTGCATGCGGGCAGTTATGCGCTGGCGCTCGAGCGGTTGCTGCTGCCGCCGATCCAGGTGGTGATCGTAGGAGAGGGCGAACCGGCGCAGCGGCTGGCTGCGATCGCCACAGCACGGTTCGCGGTGAATAAAGCCGTTGTGGTGCTGCGGCCAGCGCAGGTCACCGCGGCTCAATTGCCCCCGGTACTGGCCGAGACGCTGCCGCATTTGCCTGCCCTGGCCGATGCGCCCAACAGACCGCTGGCTCTGGTGTGCCGCGGCGCGACGTGTCTGGCGCCCGCGACCACAGCGGACGAACTGATCGAGCAGATCAACTCCGAGGTCTGAAGCGGCTGTCCGCCACTGGGTAACTGGCGGGTTGGTATGAAATGCGGCAGCAGGACTAGGGCAAGGTCCATGCAATGACCGAATCGCTGAGAAGCGGCGCGCCGATGAGTCCACCGCCTGTAGCAACTACAGCGACATACTGCTTTCCATGCGTATCCGTGTAGGTAATTGGCGTCGCTTCGGCAGCTGCAGGGAGCCTGAAGGTCCAGATCTCCTTGCCGGTTCTAGTCTCAAAGGCGCGGAATTGTGAATCGTCCGTCGCTCCGATAAAGGTCAATCCGCCTGCGGTGACAATGGGGCCGCCCAGTCCGGGACGCCCGGTGTCCTGCTTGCCTTTCGGGAGGATGTCCGTGACGCCCAGCGTTGAGCGCCAGGCGATCCTCCCCGTATTGACATTGACTGCGACTAACTGTCCCCATGGCAAGGGCGTGCACGGCAAGTGATTGCTCGGATCCCAGAAGCGCGTCATCCCGGCGAGTGGGCCGGAGTTCTGGTAACTTCCGTCGGGATTGCGAACGATCCGCATGGGTTGACCGAGATTGTTGACGTTGACGATATAGAATCCGGTATTCGGATCGAAGGCGCCGCCGTAGTAATTGACTCCGCCCTGCGTGCCGGGAAGAGTAACGCTGTAGCGGTTGAACTGCGGCGGAGTATAAGGCACGGCGCTCAGCAGCATGTTATTGTCGTGGACGTATTTCTTACAGAATGCGCTGTGCTCCGGTGTCTCGTTATAAAGCTCGGTCTCGGTAATGGTATTTTCGGCGAGCGGAGGGGGTAAATCAGGAAACGGCTGCGTCGGCCATGTGTGCTCCCCGGGTACATTGCTCGCAGGCACCGGGCGCTCTGTGACGCCGTAAACAGGTTTTCCGGTAACGCGGTCCAGAATGAACATGAGCCCCGTCTTATTGACGACGACGACGGCGGGGATGGTTTGCGCACCATGCCGGACATTGATGAGTGTGGGCGGCGCCTCCGCGTCATAGTCCCAAATGTCGTGATGCACGATCTGGAAATACCAGAGCAGCTTGCCGGTTGCGGCGTCCACGGCAACAACGGAGCTGCCGAAGAGGTTCCTGCCGGGGCGATCGATGCCCACCCTGTCATTATTCGGTGCTCCAAACGGCATGTAGAGGATGCCGCGCGCCGCATCCACCGTCATATCACCCCAAACATTGACGCCGGAGCGATCCTTCCAGCTGTCTCCACCCCAACTGTCGTGGCCTTCTTCGCCAGGCCGCGGTACCGAGTGGAAGGTCCACACCAATTTTCCCGTGCGCGCATCCCAGGCGCGCGTGTCGCCTGCGGGCCCCACGCCCCCGTGCAGCCCGCCAGGACCTTCGCCGGTGCCCGCGCCGGTGATGATCAGATCCTTGTAAATGACTGGCGGAGAAGGCAGGATATACGGCAGATCCATGCCGGTCGTCATCACTGCAGGGGTCTTCAGGTTCACGCTGCCGTGAAGTCCGAAGTAGGAGTTAAGGCGGCCCGTCCTGGCATTAATCGAGTAGAGCCGCCCGCCTCGCGTCCCGAAGATGATCGCGGGCTGATAACCGTTCTCTCCGGGCCAGTAAGCGACACCGCGCAGCGAGCACTGATCACCGCCGGGAATGTGGAAGATCCAGATTGGCTTGCCGGTCGCAGAATTCAGAGCAAGAATCTCGCTGTAGGGGCTGGCCACATACATAGTTGGCCCGATAACCAGCGGCTGATCCTCCGACATGTGGTATCGGGTGATCCCGGAAGCGGCGGGAGCGGTGTTACTCCCCTGCGGCTTCATGTGATAGATCCATGCGATGTGCAGCTTACTTACATTCGCAGGCGTAATTTGATCGAGCGTGGAGTAACGCATCGCTGCCGGGTCGCCGCCTGTCATCGGCCAGTTACCTTCCCGATCCATGGGGCCCGTCTCAGCAACGGAGTTCGTAAAATTTGCTGCGATTGCGGGATGCTGTGCTTTGATTCCTATGCCGGGCGCGGGCTGTGACGTGTCCGCAATGGACCCGGAAGGAAAGGACCGCGCAAGATATGTGGCAATCTCGTCGAATTCGCTGTCGGTGGCAGCGGCTCCGCGCGCCGACATCACCTGGACGAGGTTGTACCATCCCTGCGGAGTGAGGTGTTTTCTGGCGGAAATGTCCGGCGAATGGCACCGGGAGCATACGCGAATCGTGACGGCGCGGCCCTCACCGGGAGGCAGGAGTGTGTATGCCGGCGGATGCGATTGACCCGCAGGGGCTGCCTGGGCCGCCTGCAGGTCTGAGGCGGGCACAACGAGCACACCAGCGGCCAGCAGGGGAAGGGGACAGGCAATCCGGAGAGCCAACCGATGAAGGGACGTCATGCGCACCATGGGCCTGAGGTGTCTTTCACTCGCAATTGCAAAATCCAGCCGAATTGTACCTGGTTCGAACGCTCTGCGGAATCGTTCTGAACGAAGCTTGCCATTTACAGGGGGAGTGGCAGTCGTTCGTCGCCGCGGTTGCATCCGGATGCGAAGCTCGCGGCCTGCGGGCGGCGATGATGATCGAGTAGAGTGGTGTGACGCAGAAGGAGACCGGGCGCGGCGTTGTCCCGCGTAAGTCGACCGGAGGGAAGCTGAAAGGGATGAGGAGGCGGGCGGTACACATTCTGGCAGCTGCAGGAATCCTGTTCTTCGCCGCCCTTGCGCCGGGTCAGGAAGGTGAGCCGGCAGCGAGCATGCAGCAGAACTCGCAGTCCGCGAT
>DASSKX010000032.1:0-5419 GCA_035689925.1 Acidobacteriaceae bacterium | reverse complement strand
GATCCGCGAGCACCACCGATAGACGGCTGCGGGCGGATGCCACCGAACGGCGCCCTGCCTCCGCGGAAGCCGTTCAATGGCTGCGTACGACCATACGCTCCGCCGCCATAGCTGCGACCGAGGCCGTTGAATCCCGAGCCGCGGTTGAAGCCCATTTGTCCGCGACCATAATCGTTGCCGTAAGCTCCACGGTAGGTGTTGCCGTACCCGCCACGGAAGCCCATCTGGCCGCGCTCGGCGTTCAGCCGCGCCGGTCCCGCTCCGTATTCGTGATAGCCACGGGAGCCCATGTACCCGCCGCGATTACCCCAGGCCCCCCCGGTGCGTCCCCCAAATCCGCGACCGTATGCGCGATCCCCGTAACCGCGTCCCCAGCCGCCACGACCGTAGCCGCCACGCCAGCCGACGGCGCGCGGTCCTCCGTGCGCAAAGCCCCAGTCGCGCACTTCGCGGCTGTGGCTATACCAGCCACCGCCGTGGTACAGCAGACAGCTGTCACCCCAACCAATGCCCCAACCACCGAACGCCCAGCTGAGTCCCGTAAAAGCTGCCAGCGTAATGCCAACGCCAAAGCCGATGACGGCGCCGGCGACATCAACACCGAAATCGACCGCGTCGAATGCGGGATAGGGAGCAACCGGTGCACCATAAACAACCCAGGGGTTATACGTCGGCACGTACACGACCTGCGGATTCGCTGGCTGGACGGCGATGTAGCCCTGATTGTCATCGACAGTCAGCTGCGGAGTGCTTTGCAGCGTGCCCGCAGCCTGGGCACGCTCGCGCATTTCCTGCACCGCATTCATCACGTCCTGCGGCTGGTTGTAGTACGCATTGCCCAGGTCCGTCGTCCACTGAAGGTTCTGTGACATCTGTTGCAGCACCTGTGGAAACGCGGTGAGCGACTTGACGCTGGGATCCCAGTCCTGCGTGTTGGCTCCGGCTGCAATCTGTTCCGGCGCCGCATTGCCCATCGACTGACGCCAATGATCGGCATCGACGACCTGAGCCGGATAGGTAGACGCTGCCAGCACTTCGGCGAGAAGCGAGTCCGGGTACAGCGCGATCGGCGCGACCAGCTGATCGAGTTGATCGGAGCCCATCGGCTGGACGGTAATGGGACTGCCCTGCTGGTATGTCGGGTTCGGGTACCCCTCCGAGTACGCCTGATTGGCATCGGGCGGAGGAGGAGCCTGTTCCCCGTACTGTCCGGGCGTGTACTGCTGCTGATCGGAGGAGTAGGGCTGCTGCGGGTTGGGAGGTACGTAATTCGGATCGGGGATGACGGGGTTCTGGCTGTCGTAGGGCTGCGGCGGGGCCGTCGACTGCCCTGTATCCGGCGGTGGAGGCGGGGGGACGTACTGCCCGGACTGGGCGAAGAGTTCCCCGCCTGTAGCGGGAACCAGCAGCACTGCCAGTCCGACGGCCAGAGCCTTTCGCAGGATCCGCACCGGCCCAGGCTCTGCATCTTGTTGTGCTTCGGAATCGGAACGCCGTTCCCAGCGGAAAGGCCCGGCAGTGCGCGAAGACGGCAGGAGCGCGCGAGTAATCATAGTCCCCTTCTGTGGCCCAGTCGGCGGCAGCGAAGACCAGACTTAGCCGTACTGCCGGCCTCGATGCGTTGCGTCCGATCGATGATCCCTGCCGGGTTCGCAACTTGCCTGCAAAATCGGGAAGGGCTTCGTCCAACTGAAACCCGGTTCTTCGGATTTGGTTCCGCGCTGTTTCACTCCGGAAGCGAAATAGTTTGCCGGATCGGGACACAGGATTGGATTTCTGTCATCTCGGACGACAGATTGCAGCGCCGCTCTGGATGAAACCGGCCATTCCAGGCGTCGCATGCCCTTTTTCGTGCCGCAGAGATTCTGTCCGCACAACACCTTGCCAACGGTGTTAGCGCTCGGCCGTCTCGGCAGGCGCTTCGGCGGGGGTGGGGGCATCACTCTCATCCGGGAAGACTAAGCTGGCGATGTATCCCACGGCGCACGTTACCAGCGAGCCGATCAGCACCCACCAGGTCCACGCGATCTTTGGAATCAGAATGATGTGCCCTGGGAGCGGGATCACCATGGCATGGGGTTGAATCCAGAGCAGCAGATTCACCACCACCCCCGCTGCCATTCCTGCGATCGTACCCCGTTCGTTCGCGCGCCGCGTCACTGTACCCAGCAGGAAGACGCCGAGCATAGGTCCCCAGAGAACGGAGGCGATGGAGAGCCCGATCTCGACCACATGGCCGCCATGGCGCGCAAACATGGCCAAAACGAAGAGCACCACAGCCCAGATGACGGTGAGGAACCGGGATAGCTGCGTGCGCGTGTGCTCGGACAAATCGGGGTGGCGCGGCAGGTAAAAATCGACGACCGCGGAAGAGGAAAGCGAGTTGAGCGCGGCACTCAGGTTCGACATCGCCGCCGCCAGGATCGCAGCGATCATCAGGCCCGCCACGCCCACGGGCATCTGCTCAACGATGAATGCGGGAAAGATGCGATCCGCACTCAGCGCCGGAGCCGTGCCGAGGTTTCTGTAATAGAGGAACAGGCCTGCACCGATCAGCAGGAAAAGCGTGAATTGAAAAAAGACCACGACGCCGCTGGTCAGCAGAGCCACGCGCGAGTCGCGAAGATTCTTTGCAGCCAGCAGCCGCTGGACCATCAACTGATCCGTGCCGTGGCTGGCCATGGTGAGAAAGCACCCGCCGATTACACCTGCCTGAAAGGTGTAGGTCTCCGCCATGGACCAGGAGAAATGCAGCATCGTGAGCTTGTGCGCGGCGGAAGCCCCTGCCAGGAGCCCGCTCCAGCCGCCCGGAATTCGGTGGCAGACCGTCGCGAGCGCAACAAGGGATCCGCCGACATACAAGAACATCTGCACCACGTCCGTCCAGATGACCGCCGCCATGCCGCCCTCGAAGGTGTACAGCAGAGTCAGGGCCGTGAGGATGGCAATCGAACCAACGTCACCGGTCCCGACCGCTACACCCACGACAATCGCCACAGCGAAAACGCGCACGCCCTCGGCAGCGGCGCGCATCGCGAGGAACAGCGCTGCAGTAAAGCGGTGCAGGCGGCGCCCAAACCGGGCACCGATGAGCTGATACGCGGTGAGCAGTTCTCCGCGGAAGTACCGCGGCAGAAACAAAATGCAGATGACCACCCGTCCGAGCAGGTATCCGAGCACCAGCTGCAGGAATCCAAAGTCGCCGGCAAAGGCAAGCCCTGGAATACTGATGATCGTCAGCGTGCTCGTCTCCGCCGCAACGATGGACAGCGCGATCGCCCACCAGGGGAGATTGCGGTCGGCCAGGAAGTAGGAACGCAGGGAGCGATCGGCGGATTTGCGGAACTGCAGGCCGAACAGAGTGATGCCTGCCAGATACAGCACAACCAGCAGCAGATCGGGAGCGCGCAGGTGGACAGGATGCATTAGCGGACTCAGCACCTCGCTCCCGCGCGGAGTGCCGAATCGCAATGGCAATGCCGGGCTGCCGGGCTCACCTGCCCATCCTCCAACGGATTCGCGAAAATGTCCAGCGGCGCCTAATGTATGGCACCGGCACTGCACGGCTGCTTCCGGCATTGGTTCTGCTCTATAGCTTCTTCTCAGATTCGCAAGCACGAGCCGGCGCGGCAGCCTGCCTGTTGCCGCTCACGCACCGCTCAGGGCTTATTGCGCGCTCTATAGCTGGGCACCATCAGGGACCATAATGGAGGTATAGCAGTTCTTCGGATTCTGTTATGGTGATGCTGGAAACCCGGCTCGCACTGCTTCCACCGGCAACGACTATGCCAACCCGTAATGAAGAACCGGCCTACAAACGTATCCAGGGAGCCATTCGACGGCGCATCGATTCCGGACAGCTAAAGCCCGGGAACGTTGTTCCGTCCGAACGCGAGCTGGCGCGCATCCACCGCGTCAGCCTGATGACGGCCCGTCACGCGCTCACGGAGTTGGCGCGTGACGGCGTCGTGGAACGGCGGCACGGAGCCGGAACATTCGTCGCTCCACCCAAGGTGCAGTTCAACAAGCTGCTCGGCTACACCGAGCAAATGGCGAGCCTCGGTCTTACGGCGCATTCCCGCGTCGTATCGTCCATGGCCGTCAACCACGAACACGAAATCGCCGCGCGTCTTGGGCTCGCCCCGACCAGCCGCCTGGGACGCCTCGAACGGGTGCGCCTGGCCGGCGACGAGCCTGTTGCGATCGAGGTCTGTTACTGGTCGGCCGACGACTTTCCGGACTTGCTGCATGCGCCACTGGACAGGACCTCCTTGTTTTCGGTGCTGGAGCGCGAATGCGGCGTGTCGATGGCCTATGCCGACGAGGAAATTGACGCGACGGATGCGGATCAGCGCATGGCCGATCTGCTGCACATTGCGAAGGGCGCGCCGCTGCTGCGCATGCGTCAGCTCATCTTTTCCAACACCGGCAAGCCCACTGTCTACGTGACCGGCTTCTATCGCTCCGGGCGCCATACCTTGCGCATCCGGCGTTTTCGCTAACCAAAAGGAAAGGCAGCCGATCTTCCGGCTGCCTTTTGATCGACGTGCGGCAAGTTAGCCCTGCGACGGGTGCAGGACGCGGAAGGTGTTGCCGCCGTTTGACCAAACCAGAACCAGCGCATCCTGTCCCTCAGGCACGCTGGAGAGAGCCTGCGCCACTTCCTGCGCGTTGTGGGTCGGCTTGCGGTTGACCGAAACGATCACGTCCCCCTGCTGCAAGCCGGCTTCGTCCGCCGGACTGCCGGGTCGAACGCTTTCCACGACCGCTCCCTCGACATTGCGCGACGCCTGGATCTGATTGCGCACGTCAGGCGTCAGGTCGGCGAGGCCGAGACCCCAGCGACCTTTCCCGCTGTGGTTTGCTGCAAGGACCTCGTTCCCGCTGTCGTTCATCGATCCCAGCGTGACGGGCACAGTCATGGTCTTGCCGTCACGCGCCACCTCGAGATGAATAGTCGTTCCGGGCGCGTTTTGCAGTACAAGCATCTGCAACTGTCCCGAATCGGTGATCTGCTTGCCGTTGATGCCGGTGATCACGTCGCCTGTCTTCAGGCCGGCTTTCTCTCCCGGCGACCCGGCGTTCACTTCCGTCACGACCGCGCCCTCAGCTTTGTTCATGTGGAAGAAGTGCGCGTTCGAGGGCGTCACATCGCTGATCGTCACGCCCATCACACCGTGCTCGATCTTGCCGGACTTGATCAGCTTCTCCACGACGGGCTGCGCGACTTCAGACGGAATCGCAAAGCCCATCCCCGAAAAGGAGCCCGTCGGCGAGATCAGGAACGTATTGATGCCGATCAGCTGTCCCCTCGCGTCAACGAGCGCGCCGCCCGAGTTACCCGGATTGATCGCCGCGTCGGTCTGGATAAATTCGCCGGGCTTGTGGCGGTCTGCCTCAGGATTGGGCCGATTCAACG
>DASSKX010000031.1:0-6737 GCA_035689925.1 Acidobacteriaceae bacterium | reverse complement strand
AAATCGCCGTTGATGCCGCTTTTGTCGCGGTTGTCGCCGCGGACGATTTCCATGCCTTCGTTGGCGCGGCGCACGCCGAGCGTGGTTTTGCAGCCATCACCGCAGTGGGTGCAGATGGTGCCGACGTGGCTCATCTCCCAGGGGCGGGTCTTGTAGCGGTAGGCTCCGGAGGTGAGCGCGCCGACGGGGCAGATGTCGATGCACATGCCGCACTCTTCGCACTCGAGGTGATCCTGCTTGTTGGGCGCGATCACGGCTCCGGCGCCGCGGTTCTGGATGCCGAGCGCCCAGACGTCCATGCCCTCGCCGCAGACGCGCACGCAGCGGTAGCAAAGGATGCAGCGCGGGCGGTCGAAGTAGACCACGGGCGACCACTGCTGCTCTTCGCGGTGCTGCTTGATCTCGACGAATTTCGATTCGTGCGCACCGTATTTGAAGGTCATGTCCTGCAGCTCGCACTCGCCGCCCGCGTCGCAGACGGGGCAGTCCAGCGGGTGATTGCCGAGCAGCAGTTCGATGGTGGCTTTGCGGGCCTGCGCGATCTCGGGGCTTTCGGTGGTGACCACCATGCCTTCGGCCACCGGCGTGGTGCAGGCGGTCTGGAGCTTCGGCACTTTTTCGAGCCGCACGACGCACATACGGCAGGCAGCCTGCAGGGAGAGGCCGGGATAGTAGCAGAAGGCAGGAATCTCAATGCCGTGCATGCGGCAGGCTTCAATGAGCAGCGTGCCCGCGGGAGCGGTGAGCTTCTTGCCGTCGACGGTGAAGGTTACGTCAGCCATGAATTCCTTCAGACCAGCGCCGCTTCTTCTTCGCGTGCTTGGTGGTAGGGGCAGCCTCTGCCCTCGAGGTGATCCTCGAATTCCTTGCGAAACTTCTTGACGAAGCCGATGGTCGGCATGGCGGCTGCGTCGCCGAGCGGGCAGAAGGTGCGCCCCATCATGTTCTCGGCGAGGTAACGAATATTGTCGATGTCCTTGTCGACCGCGCCGCCGGCATGCAGGCGCGTCAGCGACTTTTTCAGCCAGTCGGTGCCTTCGCGACAAGGAATGCACCAGCCGCAGCTCTCGTGCTGGTAGAACTTCATCGTGCGCAGCGCGAACTCGACGATGCAAACGGTCTCGTCGAGAACAACCACGCCGCCGGACCCGAGCATCGACCCAGCCTTGCCCACCTGGTCGAAGTCCATGCCGATGTCGATCTCTTCGGGCAGCAGGACGGGCGTCGAGGATCCGCCGGGCACGACGGCCTTGAGCTTCTTGCCGTTGGGAATGCCGCCGCCCACTTCGTAGATCATCTTTTTGAGGTTGTAGCCCATCGGCAATTCGTAGACGCCGGGGCGCTCCAGATGACCGCTGAGGCAGAAAAGGCGGGTGCCGCCATTGCGCTCGGTGCCGATCTTCGCGTAGTCGGCCGCTCCGATGCGGAAGATGTGCGGAACGGTGGCGATGGTCTCGGCGTTGTTGATGATGGTCGGCCCGCCGTAGAGACCGACGACCGCAGGGAACGGCGGGCGAATGCGCGGGACGCCGCGCTTCCCTTCCAGCGATTCCATCAGCGCGGATTCTTCGCCGACTTCGTAGGCCCCGGCGCCGGTTTGGGTAACGATGTCGAAGTCGATGCCGCTGCCGAAGATGTTTTTGCCGAGGAAGCCCTTCGCGTATGCCTCTTCGACGGCGCGCTCCATGATTTTGAGGAGGTAGCGATACTCGCCGCGCAGATAGATGAAGCCCATCTTCGCCTGAATGGCGAGGCCGGCGATGATGACGCCCTCAATCACGGAGTGCGGATCGTGCTCGAAGATGAGGCGGTCCTTGCAGGTACCGGGCTCCGATTCATCTCCGTTGACGAGGACGTATTTCGGCTTGGCGGCCTGCTTCGGCACGAAAGACCACTTCATGCCGGTCGGGAATCCGGCGCCGCCGCGTCCGCGGAGGTTCGAGGCTTTCATCTCGGCGATGATGCCGTCTGGCCCAAGTTCGAGCGCCTTGCGCGCGGACTGGTAGCCCTCCATCTCGATGTACTTGTCAATCGAAGTCGCGCCTTTGCCGAAGCGGTATGAGACGACGGGGACGCAGTCAGGATGTGTGGTGAGAAACGCCATTATTTTCCTGCTCCCGATTTGGCGCGGTAGTCGGCCAGGACTTTGTCGATGGACTCGGGCGTGAGGTTCTCGTGGTAGTCGTAGTTCACCTGCGCGGCGGGCGCCCAGGAGCACGCCCCGATGCACTCGACTTCTTCGAGCGAGAAGAGTCCGTCCGGGGTGACGCCTTTGTTCTCGACGCCGAGGGATCTTTTGCAGTGATCGAAGACCTGGTTGGCTCCGCGCAGCATGCAGCTGATATTCGTGCAGACCTGCACGTGGTATTTGCCGACCGGCTTCGTGCGCAGCAGCGAGTAGTAGCTGATGACGTTGCGGACTTCGAGTTCCGTGATGCCGATGCGGGCCGCGATTTCGGCAATGACCGGATCGGAGAGGTAGCCGACTTCATCCTGCGCATAAAGCAGCATCGGGACAAGCGCCGACCGCTTCACCGGGTACAGCGTGACCAGTTTGTCGAAGCGCGCGGCGAGTTCCGGCGAGAAGATCGTGGCTTGGGTGCTCATTGTGTCAGCTCCGGCCCTTTCTGCTTTTTCTGCACGGCAACTGGGCTGAGGCCGGAACTTCCTCGCCCCGCCTCGATGTGCTTTTTCAACATGCGCAGGAAATCGATCGCAGCAATGTCGATCTCTTTCCTGGTTTCACCGATCAGAAACGAGCCCTCTGGCAGCAACTGGAAACCGCCCCACATACTGCTCTGCTCGTGCCATTCGATGAGCCAAACTGCGGTGCCATCGGCGGGCTGCATGGTGAAGCCCAGATAGACTCCGTGCCAGGTCACATCAATGTGATCACCGAAGGCGACCACCTTCGGGATCTCTGCGTCGCTCAGCCCCTCAACGACCGCATAGCTGCGGATACAGGACTCGAACGATCGCCAGATCTCCCAGCGAGTTTGAATCTCCGGTACCAGCTGAGCGCTCACCGGTCGATCTCCCCGAGCACGATGTCGATGGAGCCGATGACCGCGACGACATCGGCGATCAGGCGTCCGGCGCACATGGTTTGCAGCGCCTGCAGTGTCGCGAAGGAGGGGTTGCGCATGTGCACGCGGTAAGGCTTGGCGGTGCCATCGCTGACGACGTAATAGCCCATCTCGCCGCGCGGCGACTCGACTGCCTGGTAGACTTCGCCCGCCGGGACCTGAAAGCCTTCCGTCACAATCTTGAAGTGATAGATGAGGGCTTCCATCTGGGTCTTCATCTTCTCGCGGTCGGGCAAGACAACTTTGGGCGCGTCGGCTTTGATCGGGCCCTCGGGCATGCCGTCCAGCGCCTGCTGACAAATCTTCACGGACTCGCGCATCTCCTGCAGACGGACAACGTACCGCGCCCATACATCGCCGTCGTTGGAGATCGGCACTTTGAACTGGAACTTTTCGTAGCTCGTGTACGGCATGTCGCGGCGGAGATCCCAGTTGACGCCGCTGGCGCGTAACGGCGGCCCGGTGACCCCAAGCGCAACCGCATCGTCAGCGCTGAGGTAGCCGACGCCCTTCAGGCGATTGATGAAGATCGGATTCCCGGTGAGCAGGTTCTCGTACTCGTCAATCTTCTCCGGCAGGATTTTGATCAGCGACTGCACGGCGTCGAAGAAGTCGAGCGGCGGCTCGAGCGCGAGGCCCCCAATGCGGAAGTAGGAGGTCATCATGCGCTGGCCGGAGACGTGCTCGAAAATGCGTAGAATCTCTTCACGCTCGCGGAAGGTATAGAGGAAAACCGTGAGCGCGCCGATGTCCATGGCGTGCGTGCCGAGCCAGACCAGGTGCGAATTGAGACGGGTTAGCTCGTTGAGCAGCACGCGCATCCACTGCGCGCGGTCGGGGATCTCCAGCTGCAGCAGCTTTTCGACGGCGAGGCAGTAGCAGAGGTTGTTCGTCATCGGACACAGATAGTCGATGCGGTCCGTGAGAGGAACGACCTGCTGGTAGAACTTGGCCTCGGTGGTCTTTTCAATCCCGGTGTGCAAATACCCAATGTCGGGGACGACCTTGACGACGGTCTCGCCGTCGATCTCCAGCGCCAGACGCAGAACGCCGTGCGTGGAGGGATGCTGCGGCCCCATGTTCAGGATCATGGTGCGATCCCTGGATCCTACTTCGGGGCGCGGCGCGATCAGCGTGGAGGTTCCCACGAAGTCCGGCATCTCCGGCGCGTGCGGATTGTCTGGTGTATCCGGCATCAGCGATAACCTTCCACGGGATAGTCCTTGCGCAGCGGATGGCCTTCCCATTCTTCCGGCATCATGATGCGCCGGAGTCCAGGGTGGCCGTTGAACCGAACGCCGAAGAGGTCCCACACCTCGCGCTCGTAGAAGTTAGCCGCGGGCCAAACGGAGGTGATGCTGTCGACCGAGGGATCCATGCTGTCGACCATCACGTGCAGGCGGACGCGCTCTTTGAGCCTGTGGGAGAGGATGTGATAGGTGACCTGGAAGCGCGGCTCCGAAGGGGTCCAGTCCACGCACGTGATGTCTTCGAAGAAGTTGTAGCCGGCCTGCTGCAGGGTGCGACAGACCTGGCGAATCCTGTCCGCCGCGATCACCAGGGTGAGTTCGTTGCGATCGAATTTGGCGTTAATGATGGATTCAGGATGGGTGGCACGGAGGGCCTGGATGGCTACGTTCTGCGCCAGCTTTTCGAAAACGGCATCCTTTGTCAGCAGCGCTTCTCCCATCGATCTCCTCAGGAATTGTTTCGCAGCCCGTTAGAGGTCAGCCTTGTCGGCAGCCCAGTCCAGAATTCCCTTCTTCCACACATAGAAGACGCCGACCACGACGAAGCCCAGGTAGACGAGCATTTCCCAGAAGCCGAAGAACCGCGAGCCGGTGATGGCGGGCAGCTTGCGATAGATGACCGCCCACGGCATCATGAAGACCGCTTCGACGTCGAAGAGGATGAACAGCATCGCCACCATATAGAAGCGGACGGAGAAGCGTCCGCGCGCATCGCCCTCGGCGGGAATGCCGCACTCGTATGCCTCGAGCTTGTCTTTAATGTTGCGGTGGCGGCCGATGAACCAGGACATGGCGATCATGCCCGCCGCCATCCCGCCGGCGATGACGATCTGCATCAGCAGGGGCAGGTAGTTCCAGATGTACGGGTGAGTCGTCTGCATGGCCGTTGACTGGAACAGGGCGGCACAGAGGTGCAACCGCGCGCTGCCTCCATTTCGAGACTAAGTCTGCGGTTGTCAAGAGTCAAGTTACGGGCCTCTGGATGGCCGCCAAAACGTGCCGAGCCTGTGCGATGCCGGTCAGGCGCGAGGTCCTGCGTGGCGAACTGACTCCGGCACGTCGAACTTGCGGAAGTTCTCCGCGAACTTTGAGGCGAGCAACTGCGCCTGAGCGTCGTAGGCTGCCTTGTCGGCCCAGGCGTTGCGCGGGTTCAGGATTTCCGAGGGCACGTCCGGACAGTGGGTCGGAATGCTGAGGCCAAAGGCGGGTTCCGTCGTGAAGTGTGACTTGGCAAGACGACCATCCAGCGCAGCATGAACCATGGCGCGGGTGTGTTTGAGGCTCATGCGCCTGCCGAGACCAAAGCCGCCGCCGGTCCAGCCGGTGTTGACCAGCCAGCACTGCGCTTCGTGCTCGCGCAGGCGACGACCGAGCATCTCCGCGTAGACGCCGGGATCGAGCGGAAGGAAGGGTGAGGCGAAGCAGGTGGAGAATTCCGGCACCGGTTCGCTGCCGAGTCCGGCTTCGGTTCCGGCCAGCTTGGCCGTGTAGCCGGAGAGGAAGTGATACATGGCCTGGTCGGGCGTCAGGCGCGCGATCGGCGGCAGGACACCGAAAGCATCCGCAGCCAGGAACAGCACATTGCCTGGATGCCCCCCGACGCCGGGAATGACTGCGTTGGCGATGAAGTCGATGGGGTAAGCCGCGCGGGTGTTCTCGGTGAAGCGAATGTCGGAGTAGTCAGGATCGCCGGTGCGCGGGTCGAGCACGACGTTTTCGAGGACAGAGCCGAAGCGGATCGCGTTATAGATCTGCGGCTCTTTTTCGGCGCTGAGGTCGACGCACTTGGCGTAGCAGCCGCCTTCGAAGTTGAAGACGCCGTTCGGGCTCCAGCCATGCTCGTCGTCGCCGATAAGGCGGCGCTCGGGATCGGCGGAGAGCGTGGTCTTCCCTGTTCCGGAAAGGCCGAAGAAGAGCGCCGTGTCACCAGAAGCTCCGATATTCGCCGAGCAGTGCATGGGGAAGACGTTGCGGTCGGGCAGCAGGTAATTCATCACGCCGAAGATGGACTTCTTCATCTCGCCGGCGTACTTGGTGCCGCCGATGAGGACGATCTTCCTGGTAAAGTCGGTCAGGATGAAGGTGCCGGAGCGGACGCCGTCGCGCTCGGGGACGGCTTCGAACTCCGGAGCGGCGATAACGATGAATTCCGGCTTGTGGGTGGCCAGTTCTTCAGCAGTGGGACGGATGAACAACTGCTTCACGAAGAGCGCATGCCAGGCGTATTCGCAGATGACCTGGATCGGCAGGCGGTATTCGGGGTCGGCTCCGGCGGCGAGGTCGAGAACGAAGAGGTCCCGCTCCGCCATGTGGCGCAGGACGCGCTGCAAGAGAGCGTCGAACTTATCTGGCGGAAAGGGCTGGTTGACCTTACCCCATGCGAGGCGGTTGCGGGTCTGAT
>DASSKX010000030.1:0-3053 GCA_035689925.1 Acidobacteriaceae bacterium | reverse complement strand
GCGCCTGGCAAGAGCAGCGGCGGGGTGGCCTGCCCCTCGGTGGCCGGCTCCGGCGCGTCAAACTTCAACGGATGCATCGTGCCCGCCGTCGCGCCGTACACCAGCAGCCCACTCGGAACGCCCACCAGCACCAGCGGCGTTCTCTACACCGAACGTCAGCTGCAGTTCTCCGGAAAAATCTTTTTCTAGCCCGCCCGAAGAAACCGAGTTCCCCAGGTCTGCGGTATTTGAAGACATGGGAAGCAACAAATTCAGCAACAAAAATCCCCTGCCCACCGGCAGGGGATTTCCTTCTTGAGCTACAGGCTATAGGCCACCGCCTACCGGCTGCCTTCAGGCCCTTTCAATCGTCACCGACTCCAACACGACCGGCTTCACCGGGCGATCCTGCCGGTCGCGTGACACCTTCGAAATCTTATCCACAACCTCCTGCCCTTCGACCACCTCACCGAAGATCGTGTGATTGCCGGTCAGCCACTCCGTCGCCGCCACGGTGATGAAGAATTGTGACCCGTTCGTATTCGGACCGGCATTGGCCATCGCCAGCTTGCCTTTCTTATCGAAGCGATGCGGCGAGCCCTTCGTCTCGTCTTCGAACTTATATCCAGGACCGCCGGTTCCATTCCCTGCCGGATCGCCACCCTGAATCATGAAATCCGGAATCACGCGATGAAACACCGTGCCGTCGTACAGTTTGTTGCTGCTCTTCTGCCGCGAGACCGGATGCGTCCACTCGCGCTTGCCCTCGGCCAGCTCAACAAAGTTGGCCACGGTCTTCGGAGCTTCCTTCTCAAAAAGACGGCACACGATCGTGCCCTCGCTGGTGTTGAAAATGGCGTACGTGCCTGGCTGCCGGCTCATAAAGCTGCTCCCTCTGTTTTGGATTGGGGTCTTTGTGTCTGACGTGTCCAGCTTTCGATTTTAGCTGGCCGAGCCGCTTGCCGCTTCCGCGTGCGCCGCTTCCACCATCCCCGGGTTCACTGCCACTGCTTCCGGCTCCATTGCGGGCTTGTGTGCCGGCAGGATCATCCCTGCCGCCACTGCGGCAATCGCGGCCAGAACCAATCCGCCCAGCACATCGATCAGGTAGTGCCATCCCGTTGTGAACGTCGACACCGCAATCAGAACGCTCAGCGTCCAGGCAGTCGTCCGCAACCGCCGCACTCCGTTCAGCGCCAACGCCGCCATCATCGCCAGAAAGACATGGAAGGACGGAAACGCCACGATCCCCGCATCGCCCCGGCTCAGGTCGATCGGCGCAGAGCTCTTCAGCAGCGCCAGGTACTCCGTCACCGCGCGCTGATCCGGGCCGCCGCGATAGCCCTCCGTCGTCCACGGCCCCGCCGCCGGCCACAGCGCAAACACGACGATCGTCATCGCCGCGCCCACAACAACACCCACAACAAAGCGTCGCGACGCCTGTACCCTTCCGAAGACCGGAGGCACCACCAGCGCTGCAATCACCATCGGCCCCACCAGCAGATACGCCACCGTCAGCCCAGTGTGCACCGCCGTCCAGGGAAGCACGGCCCGCACTACATCCAGAGTCGAAAAGTGCATGGCCGCATCGATCGCGTGCAGTTGCGCATCCACCAGCGGCCGCGGACTCCTGCCGGCAATCTGCATCGCCACGGAGAGCGCCTGAAAATACAGAATCGCCCAGATCGCCAGCTCGCAGGAATCGACCAGCCGCGGCAGCGGTCGCCAGCGGCAATACCAGAGCACGACGCCCAGCAAAGCCGCTCCCAGCCACACATTGAGCTTCTGGCCCGATCCGGTGAAGTGTACCGCGGGAGCCAGCGCAAAATTGGCCGCCATCAGCAGCGCCAGAACCACTCCCACCAGCACGCGGAAATTCCGCGCCTCGCGACGCTCGCCTTCTGCTGGTGGTATCCGGATCGTCATTGCGGTGTCGCTGTCACACCCGTCGGCGCCTCTGGCGGCACGGGCTGGCCTGGCGGAATGACGGTCACTTTATTCACCGTGACCGGCTCAAGCGGCTTGTCCTGTGCGTTGCGATTCACCCGCGCAATCGACTGCACGATGACCACGCTGTGCGGATCGCACTGTCCGAAGATCGTGTACTTCTGATTCAGATACTCCGCCGGCCCTTCGGTGATGAAAAATTGCGACCCGTTCGTATTCGGACCGCTGTTGGCCATCGCGAGCCGTCCCGGCACATCGAAGTTCAGCCCCGCATCGAACTCGTCTTTGAACAAATAGCCCGGATCCCCCTCGCCCGTTCCTAGCCGGTCTCCGCCCTGGATCATGAAACCCGGAATGACCCGGTGAAACGTCGTCCCGTCATAGAACGGCACGCCCTTCACCTTCTGCTTCGTCTTCGGATCGGTGTACTCCTTCGTTCCCGTCGCCAGCCCAACGAAGTTCGCCACCGCCGTCGGCGCTTCTTTGTCGAACAGCTTGCAGGTCATCCGCCCCATGCTCGTGTCAAAAAGCACGGTCGGCCCGGTCGGCTGCGGCGATGGCTTAACATTCTGATCCGGCGAATCCGGCAGCTGCGAACTTGCCTGCGGCGCAGATGGCGTCGACTGGCTCTGCGGCGTTGCCTGCGTCTGCGGAACCGGAGCATCCGGCGTGGACTGGGCGAACATCGGCGCCGACAACACGGCGGCCGCAAACAACAAGGGGCTGACAAAACGGAACATCAGGACAAGACTACCCCAACTCACGCCCGCGCTGCCTTCCCAAAAAGTCGTAGAGGGCACGAGAAGGCCGGTCTTCGGCCCTCCTCTGTGCCCTCCGTGTTCTCTGTGGTGAAATCCTTATTTGCCCGTATAGCTGACGTGCCAGATCGACCCCGATCCATCATCCGTCACAAACAGCGCTCCGTCATTCCCCACCGTCACGCCCACAGGCCGACCCCACACATCGCCGTTCGGTGTCGTAAACCCGGTCAGGAAGTCCATGTACTCGCCGGTCGCGTGCCCATTTTTCACCGGCGCAACGATCACCTCATATCCGGCGCGGTTCGACTTATTCCACGAGCCATGCTCCGCTGCAATCACGTCGCCCTTGTACTCCGCCGGAAACTG
>DASSKX010000029.1:0-2964 GCA_035689925.1 Acidobacteriaceae bacterium | reverse complement strand
GGACTGCGCCTCGCCTGTATGGAAACAGGGCGGCCATTGACCGCGCGAGAGATCTGATGTCGCGATCCGAAGCGCGGTCAAGGCCGCGACCCTGCAGCATCCGGGTTGGTGCGCCGGCTCAGGCGGCCTGCTGGCGCTCCGCCGCCCGCCGTGCCGCTGCTCGTCGCTTCGCCACGAGACGGGCGCGCTGGGGCATGCGGATGTCGAGATGCGCGATCACGAGCGCCCGGTGCTTGCATGGCACATCGTGTTGTCCCGCCGGGCAGCTGCACGTCTCCCGTGTCACGCGCTGCCCGCGAGTGGCGCCGGGTTGGAAGGCCAGAAAGGCCCCACGACCCAACGGCTCGAGCTGCAGGTCGTCAACGAAGGCCCGAGCCATGGCCCGCTCGAAGCGATCCTGATTGAAGCCGGGCGCGTCGACGGTGTGCCCGCCCCAGCTGACCGGCACGGGAACCGGCGGCGTGTTGGGGTCTGGCTTCTCGCTGATTTCGGGGTGAATCCGAGGATTCACTTCACGTGCGCGCGTACCGCGCGAGGCATGGATCGATCGGATTCGTTTCGGTGTGGCCTTGCCCGGACCACCGCGGGGTTCGTGGGTTGGCATGGTCATGATGTTCCTCTCTGGGTCGCCGCTGGATGGCTCGCATTGCGATCGGCGGACGATGGTTTCTCGATAGTTCCATCTCTATTATAGCATGACATAAGCGATCACTGCCGGTGTACTGTGCGAATCCAGAGCGTGCAATAAGGCTGCGATTCAGGCATTGTTGCGTGGTTTGCGGGGAGAGATGGACGCCGGCGAATGCCACACTGTCAAGGCGCTGGGGAGCGGTGACCGACCGCCGGGCACAGGTGATGCGGTGACGCAACGGACACTGAGAGGAGCAAGTGATGCGCGACTCCCGAACGATTGCCGTCGAAACGCTGGGACCCAACGATGACGTGCCTGCAGCGGTCGACGTCATTGCCGCCGCGCTGCGCGACGAGCCCGGCTTTGCGTCGGTCATTCCGGACACGCAGCAGCGCGCCGCCGTGATGCACACCTTTCTCGGATTGCTGTTGCGGGATGCGCTTCCGCTGGGGAATGTCTGGGTCGCGCGGATTGGCGGGAAGATCATCGGAACCGCCATCTGGTATGCGCCGGGCGATTATCCGATGACCGTATGGCGCAACCTGCGCATGGTGCCGGGGATGCTGCCGTTGGTGCGGTTCGGGTTTGGGACGATGCGGGGATTGATGCAGATGGGCGAAAACGTGTCTTCCCACTTCCCCGAGCAACCTTGCTGGTACCTTGCCGCGCTGGGCGTGGCCCCGGAACACCAGGGCGCCGGAGCTGGGTCGGCGCTGATGGACACCGTGCTGGAGGAGATCGATCGTCGTGGCGAGCCGGCTTATCTGGAGACGAGTGTTGAGCGGAACGTGCGGTTCTACCAGCGCCTGGGGTTCGAGATCCGGGAGCCGGCCATCAGGATCGCGCCGCCGCCGGGCCCAACACACTGGACGATGTGGCGCGTGCCGCAATGAACGTGATGACCAGTCGCCAGCCCAGCTGGGTCGAGCGGGGATGAGGCAGGACCTAAATCTACAGGGACATGTAGACCCGCCACCTGTGGGCGGGTTCGCGCTGGGCAGCTCATCAATAAACCTGCACGCCGATCGCCGTACTGCGTCTACGTCTACTCGACGGAAGGTTTAACCTGCGGCACAATGGTGCTAGCCGGACACGAGAACAATTCACCGAGAGAGTGACACATGCGCCAGGCGGTGGAGACCTATTTCAGGGAGATGGCCGTTGTCCATGGTACGGGAGGCGGCACCAGCGAGACCTCGTATTACCCGCCGCTGATCACCTTGCTCAACGCGGTCGGCGGCGAGCTGCGGCCACCAGTTACGGCGATATCGCAGCTACGGAACACCGGTTCCGGCCTCCCTGACGTCGGCCTCTTCACCGCCGATCAGCGCTCCGACCTGGAGACGCAGCAGCCCATCAGCGATATTCCTCCGGCGCGCGGCGTTTTGGAAGTCAAGACACTGGCTGACGACGTGTCAGTTGTCGCGGATTCGAAACAGGTTCGCGGCTATGTCGAGCATTACGGCCAGACACTGGTCACCAACTATCGGGATTTTCTCCTTGTTGATCACGGCGCGAGCGGCGACATTCGCACCAGCGAGTCGATCACGTTGGCCGAAGACGAATCGTCCTTTTGGGAGCAGGCACGAAACCCGAACGCATTTGCCGAGCGGTGCGGCGATCAATTGGTGGAGTACCTGCATCGCGTCATGGTGCGGCAGGTGTCGCTCACGCAGCCGCGCGATGTCGCGTTGCTGCTGGCCTCCTATGCCCGTGACATGCGTGCCCGGCTGGAACGGCAAAACCTTGAGGAGCTGAAGCCGGTCAGGGAGTCGCTGGAAGGCGCGCTCGGCATCTCGTTCCAGCGTGCGGATGGCGATCACTTCTTCCGCTCCGCCGTCGTGCAGACGTTGTTCTATGGCATGTTCTCAGCCTGGGTGCTGCAGAAGCGTGACATTGGCCGCAAATCACCTGACGCTGATTTCAACTGGAAGCTCGCCGGCTGGGACCTGAAGGTTCCCGCAATTCAGGCGCTCTTCGGCGTGTTCAGTCGTCCCGGACCGATCACGCGTCTTGGCCTGGACGAAGTTCTCGACTGGACTGGCGAGATGCTGAACCGCATTGACGCCGAGCAGTTCTTCGCCCGATTCTCCGAAGATCACGCTGTTCAGTATTTCTACGAGCCGTTCCTGGAGGCGTTCGACCCCGAGCTGCGCCGCCAGATGGGCGTCTGGTATACCCCGCACGAGATCGTCACGTACATGGTCGAGCGCGTGGACACCGTGCTTCGCGACGAGCTTGGCATTGCGCGCGGCCTGGCAGACGAAAATGTCTACGTGCTGGATCCATGCACTGGCACCGGCTCCTATCTGGTTGCCGCGCTCAGGCGCATT
>DASSKX010000028.1:0-3445 GCA_035689925.1 Acidobacteriaceae bacterium | reverse complement strand
TGGCAGCAGCCGGCGCCGGGCTGCTGGCGAGCCCTTCTTCGGTCCTGGCAGAAGACCAGGGACACGACGAAGACCGCAGCGGCCGGCTCACTTCCGGGGACGCGGCGCTGCTTCGTTTCGCCGCAGCGGCTGAAATTCTCGAAACCGACTTCTGGGTCCAGTACAACGAATTAGCCGGCGTTCAGGACAACGAATTTCCCGGCGGCGGAGGCACCGGCAATCCCGCCTACACGGCCGCGCTCACTGTGCTCGACTCCGACATGGCGCAGTACGTCCACGACAATACCGACGATGAGTTCACGCATCAGAATTTTCTCAACGCCTATCTCGTCTCCAAAGGCGCAAGCCCCGTCAATCTCGAGCCGTTTCGCACCCTGCCGGGAAGCACGGCCACCGGCTCGACGGGAATGCCGCGGCTCACGAATCTCATGCAGTTGACTCTGGATACAAGCTGGTGGACTCGTTACCGCGACAGCGACCATAACCCCGATCTCGACCCGAACTTCACCTTTCCGCAGGCTGTGCCGACCCTTGCCACTGGTCAGCACACCGCCATCCCGCGAACAGACGCCGACACCAAAGACCCCAATTTCCTGCAGGCCATCGCCAACACCGCAGGTTTCCACTTCCCCACCATCGAGCAGGGAGGAAACAGCCTTTACCCGGCCATGGCGCAGCGCGCCACCAGCGCAGAGGTCCTCCGCATCCTGATCAGCATCGGCCCCACGGAGACCATGCACTTCCAAACCTGGTCCGACAAGGCCGGCAACGCACCTCCCCTGACCGCGGTCGATCCGGTCACCGGCGTCTCGGTCACCTTTCCCGACCTCAATTCTTCACCCTTCGGCGGTGAAGAGTTCCAGACCAACCTCATCATGCCCGAGCCCTGCCCCTTCCTCAGCCGCAAGCTCCCGCGCTGCTCCATCATCCGTCCCACGGAGACGCGCGGCATCGCCAAAGGCGTGGTGAATTTTCTCACCTCCATGGGCCTCTTCATCGGCCAGCCACCCGCGTTCTTCGAGTTACTGATGGATCTGGCCGAAGACGCCGACCGCGCCAGACGCGGCCGCTAACCTCTCCAATCCCCGCACCAAGGTTAACGGGGGCGCTGGAGCGCCCCCGTTCTGTTTGCGTTCTCGAACCTGCCTCGATTCCGCTCGATCGATTCGTGAACAGGCCCAATCGACCCCAGCCCGCAGCCCCTCACCGTTCCACGCCTGTTCGGCCCAAATGTCCGGATTGCCGACAATACGCACTCGGAACCCGGTCAATGAGTGATTTGCCCTGAATGCGCTCATTGAGAATAAAACTTGCTTCCATAAGCGCCGGGATGCGGCCCCTATTCGCAGCGCAAAGCGGCCATGGGATCGACGCGCGTGGCGCGTCGCGCGGGGAGCGAACAGGCGACGATGCCTACGATCAGCAGCAGACCTGCGGTGAGAGCGAACGTCACGGGATCGGCTGGGCGAACGGCGTAGAGCAAGCTGGCCAGCAGGCCGGTGACGCCCCAGGCCGCGCCACAGCCCGCGATCGCCCCAAGGACGACCAATACGATTCCCTGCCGAACGACCATGGCCCAGATCGCGCCGCGCTGCGCTCCGAGAGCGGTACGAATGCCGATTTCACGCGTGCGACGTTCCACCTCGTAGGTGAGCAGGCCGTAAAGGCCAATGCAGGCGAGCAGGAGGCCGACGGCCGCGAAGAGGCCAAGGAGCCGCGCCAGGAGCCGTTCGTTGAAGAGCAGGCGATCGATGGAATCGGACTGCGTGCGCAAGCGCATCACGGGAAGGTTGTCGTCGACGGCATTCACGACATTGCGCACGGCGGGCATCAGCGAGGCCGGAGCCAGAGCGGTTCGTATCGCAAAGGTGGCACCGTCGGAGGCGAGCGGCATATAGACGGTCGGCTCATCCTCTCGGCGCAGCGTGGGATATTTCGTGTCGCCGACCACGCCGACAATTTCCCACTGCGGATCGTTCGGGTGGTTCCCGCCCAGGTGCAGGCCGAGCGGATTGCGGCCATCGAGGTATTTCTGCACGAAGATGTGATTCACCACGGCGTGGCTGGCCGTATCCATGTCGGCCTGATTCAGGGCGCGACCGTCCAGGAGAGGAATTTTCATGGTCGAGAAATACTCAGGGCCGATGGACAGGATTTGCACGTCGACGGTGCTCCTGGCGTCGCCCTCAACGCGCATGCCGCGGTTCGAAGAGCCTCCGTCGAGCAGCGCTTCGGAGGAATAGCTCACGCCGGTGACGCCGGGCAGCGCGGCAATCTTTCGCTGCAGACTGGCGTAGAGGTCGGTGATCTGCCGGTCTTTGTATCCGGCCAGCTGCGGATTGATTTCGAAAAGGATGAGATTGCGCGTGTCGAAGCCGGCATGGATGCTGCGCAGATTGCTGAGGGTGCGCAGCAGCAGTCCAGCGCCGGTGAGCACGATGACCGAAAGAGCGACCTGCAGGATAACGAGAGCGCTGCCCAGGCCGAGAACCCGGCCGCGGCCGCGCGTGACAGCACTCGTGGTATTCCCTTTCAACTGCGCACTGACCCGGGTGCGCGAGCCGCGGGCCGCGGGTGCGAGCCCGAATCCGACACCGGTCAGCACCGCGGCAGCGACCGTGAAGAGCAGGACGCGCGCGTCGATGTGAAGATCGAGCTGCAGGGGCATCCAGGAATTTTTCGAGAAGAAGGCCGCGAGGCCTGAAACGGCGAGCGGCGCCAACAACGCGCCGAGTGCGGCGCCGATAAACGACACCAGGAGGCTTTCGGTGAGGAGCTGGCGCATGATGCGGCGCCGGGTTGAGCCCAGGGCCATGCGCACGGCCATTTCCCGCTCGCGGGCGGCGGCACGAGCCAGCAGAAGTCCCGCGACGTTGGCGCAGGCGATGAGCAGAATGAGGCCAACAGCGGCCATGAGCAGCAGGAGCGGTTCGCCATACATGTTGCGGATTCCGGTGAGAGCCTGCTGGGCCGGCAGGAGACTGAGATGGGGATCATCTGCCTGCGTCCAGTGTGGCTTCGCTCCATGCAGCATTTCGTTGACGAACAGCGGATCGAGCGCGGCCTGTGCCTGCGCGCGGGAAACTCCGGGCCGCAAACGCCCCACAACGACGAGCCACCAGTTGTCCGGGGTGGAGCGACGCGTCCACAGTTTGCCCAGCGACCGAGCCTGACTCAGCGAGACCCACAGGTTTACGGACTTGCCCGGCGTGAGCCGCGTGAAGCCTGGCTCCGCGATGCCGATGATGGTGAAGACGGCGTCATTGAGGCGGATGGTTCGCCCGATGGCAGCGGGTGATCCGCCGAAGGCACGTTGCCAGTAGGCATAGTCGAGCACAGCGACTGCGGGCGCTCCGGGCTTCTCATCGTCGGGCATCAGCGTGCGCCCCAGGGCGGGAGCGACACCGAGGGTCTGAAAGTAGCTCCCGGAAACCAGTTCCGCCTG
>DASSKX010000027.1:0-2254 GCA_035689925.1 Acidobacteriaceae bacterium | reverse complement strand
TCATGCTCCTGGCCGGGCTCATCCTCCTCGCCGCCTGCGCGAACCTCGGCAGCCTCTTTGCCGCCCGAACAGCCGACCGCGCGCGCGAGATCGCCGTGCGCATGGCGCTGGGATCGCGTCGGGCCCTCATCGTGCGCCAATTGCTCACTGAAGCCGTTCTGGTGTCGATCACCGGTGGGATCATCGGGCTTCTCGGCAGCGTTGTCATTCTGCGCTGGCTGAGCGCATGGCAGCCCGTGCCCGATATTCCCATCAACGTCCCCGTCAATCCCGACTTGAAGACTTACGCCCTGGCGCTGCTGCTGGCTGTCGTCAGCGGATTCCTCTTCGGCATGGTACCCGTACGACAGGTGCTGCGCTCCGATCCGTGGCAGGTCATCCGCTCCGGTTCCTCGGTTGCAGCCGGCATGCGCCGATTCACCGCCCGCGATGTACTGCTGGTCCTGCAGATTGCGATTTGCGCCGTGCTGGTTACGTCTTCTTTGGTGGCCGTCCGCGGCCTCGTGCGCTCGCTGCGCAGCAATTTCGGCTTCAATCCGCAGAACGTCATGCTCGTCCACACCGACCTTCAGATGGCCGGGTACACGGGAGACAAACAGCCACAGGTGCAGCAACGCATGCTCGACGCCGTTGCGGCCATTCGCGGAGTAACTTCCGTCGGCTACGCCGACCGTCTGCCGCTCAGCATTGGCGGCAATGATTCCAGTGTGTACAAGGACAGCACCACCGACTTCCGATCGAGCAGCGCCGTCGGTGACTCGCAGCAGTTTGACGTCTCCCCGAACTATTTCTCCGCCGCTCAAACCGCGCTGATTGCCGGGCGTACCCTCACGCTGCACGATGACGCGAAAGCTCCATTCGTCGCGGTCGTGAATCGTGAATTTGCCCGCAAAGTATTCGGTTCGGTGCAGGCCGCCATGGGCGGCCATTTCAAAATTTGGGGCGGTACGCGCGTGCAGGTCGTCGGCGTTGTGGAGCAAGGCAAGTACGAAACTTTGACCGAAGATCCAAAGCTCGCCATGTTCTTCTCGTTCCTGCGGCAGCCCGGCGGCAACACGTGGCTGATCGTGCGCTCCCAGCGCGACCCGCAGGAGATCGCTGCCGCCCTCGAACGCACCATGCGCAGCGTCGATCCGGGCATGCCCTTCGAAATCAAAACGTGGAACCGTGAGCTGAGCTCCGCCCTCTTTGCCGCGCGCGTGGCGACCGTCGCTCTGGGCGTGCTGGGGCTCCTCGGAGCGATGCTCGCCGTCACCGGCATCTTCGGAATGGCGTCTTACGTCGTCAGCAAGCGCTTCCGCGAACTCGGTATCCGCGTCGCGCTTGGTGCGGCGAAGCAGCATGTTCTGCGTGCCGCGCTGGGGCGCGCCTTCCGCCTGCTGGCGCTTGGTTCACTCGCCGGTATCCTCCTTGGCGTCCTGGCGACGAAACTGCTCTCCTACATCGTCTACGAAGCAACCCCGAAGGATCCTCTGGTCCTCGGCGGAGTCGTCCTCATGATGCTGACACTGGGATTGCTGGCCTCCTGGATCCCCGCCCGCCACGCGCTCGGCGTCGACCCGATGATCCTCCTCCGCGACGAATAGAGCGGACTGGCTCCGGAAAAAAGAAGGGCGCACTGCGTCCCCTGGGCCGCGACTTTCGTCTCTTGCGCGGGTCCTCAACCCAGGAGCAGTGCGCTTATGCCCCTCACCTCGCGTCTTGTTGCCCTTCTGCTGGCATTCCTGACGGCCATGCCCCCCGCGGATGCCGCGTCCCCACATAAGCAAGGCAAACAGAAGATCGCCGCCGAATCCTCACCACTCACCGAGGAGCAGCGCGTCCTGCACGCCCTGAATCGGCTCACCTTCGGCCCCCGCCCCGGCGACGTCCAGCTCGTCGAGAAAATGGGCCTCCAGCGGTGGATCGACCTCCAGCTCAACCCAGCGAAGATCGACGATTCCGCGCTGGACGCGCGGCTCAGCGCCTATCCCGCGATGCGCCTGAGCCTGCACGACCTGGTGCAGCGCTTCCCGTCGCCGGCCATGATCCGCGCCGCCGACCGAGGCCGATTGCCCATCCCAGGCAATCCGATCGAGCGCGCTATCTACCGCAACCAGATCGCCCAGTTCCGCGCACGCCAGGAGAAGAAGGCCGAGCAGTCCCCGTCGAACGTCGTTGCAAAGCAGGGCGAAACCGCCATTCCCGGAACCGGCACACAACCGGACCAGATGGCCCCCGACACAATGCAGCCCGACAGCGCGAATGAAATGCA
>DASSKX010000026.1:0-2367 GCA_035689925.1 Acidobacteriaceae bacterium | reverse complement strand
GGGAACCTGACGGGGCAGCTGACGTCCACGTCGAGTGCCGGGATTATCGCCATGCCCACGCCGTTTACCGGGACCTATTCGGTGTTCCCGGACGGGAGAGGCGACATGACGATGGCGCTTCCCTCTCCGCTCTCGACGACGCATCTGCGGTTTGTGCTGGGGACGAATGGAACGCAGGGCCGGGTCATGCTCTTCGATCCGACGAAGAACACGGCGATGACGGGCGTCTTCCAGAAGCAGTACGACACGCCGTTCGCGGCTGCGAGCCTGCATGGGAATTACGTCTTCAAGCTGGGCGGCACGGATTCGGCGAACAAACCGCAGACCATCGTCGGCATGCTCGGCGCGGATGGCGCGGGGCAGGTGGTTTCGGGAACGGCCGACTGGAACGATAACGGTCGGGTCAACAACGGCAATGGGCGGAGCGCGCCGCTGGCGGTGTCGGGCAGCTACATCGTCTCGAGCGATGGCCACGGAAGCATGACGCTCAACGTCGGCTCGACGCAGATGCATTTCGCCATGTTCCTGGTCTCCAACGGATTGTTCCGGCTGCTGTGCACGGATCCGGGACAGCATCTGCTGGGGCAGGTTGAACTGCAGCAGACGCCAGACGGCGGCTTCCAGGCGACGGAAGGGGCCTGGACATTTCTGCTCGAGGATGGCGGCCGGGCGGGGGTCTTCGGGATGGGCGGCGACATCCAGATGGGCCCGATGAGTTCTGTAGGTGGCTGGGTGTCGCGGGCCACCGGCGTGCAGGAGGATGACCTGGAGATCGAGCAGTTTGCGCGGAACATTGGGCTGGATGGACGGGGGACGCTGGATTTGACGTTCTTCGTGCGACGGTTGAATACGTATGCGAATTACTCGTTCGCGGTGTACATGGTTTCGCCAACGAGGATGTACTGGATTGAGACGGATACGCAAAGCGTCTATTCAGGATTGGCGATGGGGACGGGGAGCGGGCCGCTGAATGGTTCCTATATCTACATGGGCGGTGCGCTGGGAGTCGCTTCGGGCACAGAGTCTTCTGTTCTGGGCTTGCTGAATACCAGCACATTGACCAACACGAGCGGAACATTCAAGGGGATCGTCGATGTGAATCTTCCGGCGACGATCACCCCTGGTGTCACGCGGGTGTTCGGCACCACGGTCGCGGACGGGACCTTCGCCGTCGATCCGAACAGCATTTACACGAAGTGGCAGGCCTCCATTAGCGGTCAGAGCTTCACGTTCTACGTCAATTCGAGCTTCCAGGCGCTGATGTTCGGGCAGACGGGAGTGAGCGACAATCCGGAACTGGAAGGGTGGATGACGACGCAATAGCGGCGCGGTACGACACCACCGAGGTCATCGGAAACCCGGCGACGAGCCATCGAGTGCATCGCCGCGTTCTCCGTGTCTCCGCGCCGGGAGCCATTTCATCGTAGAATTTGGGACCGGACGCCACAGAAAGTTCACGGAGCCCGGGATGATGCGACTGGTCCTCGTTTTGATCCTGCTGAGCCCGACGTTGTCACTCGCACAGCAGGAACATGAGCATGCGGCGCCGGAGAAGCTGGGCTCCGTCTCGTTTCCGACCTCGTGCAAGGCTGAAACGCAACAGGCGTTCAATCGCGCCGTCGCGCTGCTGCATTCTTTCGCGTACAAGGCTGCGGAAGAGGGATTCCGCAGCGTGGCCGAGCGGGATCCCCGGTGTGCGATGGCGCAGTGGGGCATGGCGATGACGCACTACCACCAGCTATGGCAGCCGGCCTTGCCGCCCGCGGAAGTTGCTGTTGCGCAGAAGGAGATCGCGCAGGCCGCGCTGCTCCCGGAAGCGTCCGGGCGCGAGCGCGGTTTCATCCATGCGCTCAGTTTGATCTTTGAACATGCTTCCCGCGTGCCGTACGAAAGGCGCGCCCTGCAGTACGAGAGCGCGATGCGAGCGCTTGCAGCGGCGAATCCCAAGGATGTGGAGAGTCAGGTGTTCTACGCGCTCGCATTGCTCGCGAATGCGTCTCCGTCGGACAGGCAACATCGACGCCAAAAGCGGGCGGCAGATCTGCTGGAGCCTCTCTACCGGGAGCACCCGGATCATCCTGGAATCCCGCATTACCTGATTCACGCTTGCGACAACCAGGAAATGGCAGCGAGAGGACTGGCAGCCGCCAGGGCTTATGCCCACATCGCTCCGTCGGCTCCGCATGCGCTGCATATGCCGTCCCATATCTTTACGAGGCTGGGCCTGTGGGACGATTCCATCGCCTCGAACGTGGCCGCGGCCAGTGCCGCGCATCAGCAGGGCGATACCGGCGAAGAACTGCACGCGATGGACTATCTGGTCTATGCCGATCTGCAGAGCGGGCGCGACCGGGAGGCGCTGGCGGT
>DASSKX010000025.1:0-2863 GCA_035689925.1 Acidobacteriaceae bacterium | reverse complement strand
GCTGCTCCAGAACAACCACAACGGGACGTTCACGGATATCGCCGTGATGGCTGGATGCGCGTACAACGCTGACGGTCACGAGCAGGCCGGCATGGGCATTGGCGTGGCCGACTACGATTGCGACGGCTGGCTGGACATCTTCAAAACGAATTTCGCCGACGACACATCTGATCTCTATCGCAATAACGGTGATGGGACGTTCACCGAGTCATCGTTTACCGCAGGCGTGGCTATTAACAGTAGCTATGTCGCATGGGGCTGCGGCTTCATCGACTACGACAACGACGGCTGGAAAGACATTGTTCAGGTGAATGGGCACGTTTATCCGGAGATTGATAAGTATAACTTCGGGGAAACGTTCAGAAATCCTCGCCTCGTCTATCGGAATCTGGGCAACGGACGATTTGAAGATGTCTCGGCACAGATGGGACCCGGTATAACAGAGCGGTTCTCCAGCCGCGGAGCGGCCTTTGGAGATATCGACAATGACGGCGGAATGGACATGCTCATCCTGAACATGAACGATCGGCCGTCATTACTGCACAATGTGGGCAAGCGCGACAACTGGATCACGCTGAAGCTGATTGGCACCAAGTGCAATCGAACCGCCATAGGAACTCGAGTGCGTGTTGCTGCGGGGAAGCACGTGCAGATGGATGAGGTACACAGTGGGACCAGCGTAATGTCGCAGAGCGATCTGCGGCTGCATTTTGGGCTGGGCAAGGCAGAAACTGTGGACTGGATTGAAGTGAGGTGGCCGACGACGCAAAAGATCGAGCGCTTCACAAAGCTTGAGGTCAACCGCTTCCTGACGATCCGTGAAGGTGAAGGAATCGTGGCAACATATGTTCCGCCTGGCGCACATATCCTGAAGAGCTGATTTCAAGCGACCGATCAGTGATTGCGGTTTTCGGCGGACGCATTTTTCTCGGCAGAAGACACAACCACAAACTGCTTGATCTCGCGGCGCTGCTTTTCGACGGCAGCTGCCTGCTCTTTTTCGAGGCGCTCGTGCTGCGCAAAGGCCACCTGCGCCTTATCGCGCTGCCCGATTCGATCGTAAGCGAGCCCAAGGCGGTAGTACGACTCGGTCAGTTGCGGTTTCGCGTGGATGGCCTGGCTATAGAGTGGAATCGCGGAAGCATAATCTCCAGACTGAGCCTGCAAATTGCCCAGCTGAAGGTATGCCTCTCCGCAGCCTGCATCGGCCCCGATTGCCTGCTGGAGTAACTGAGTAATCTGCTGCCTTGCCGGCTGGGCAAGCGGCGACGGCTGCTGTTTCCACAAAGCCATCGCGTAGTAGTAATCAGCGAGCGCGTTGCCCGGCTGCCGCTTGTGAAAGTCTGCGAGTTTCTGCGCAACGCACGGAAGGGGGTTCGGGGCAGCCACTTCAATTCTGCCCATGAACAGATAGGGCTCTGTGCTCTGCGGATCGAGATTAGCCGCCTGGCACAGGCGCTGCGCGGCATCGTCGTAGTGCGCACCTGCAAAGAGTGCCGCGCCGAGTGCGGTAAGCATCCGCGCAGATTTCGGCCAGGCTTTACTTCCCTCTTCGAACACGTCGCGCGCCTGCCACACCGCGCGGTGATAGAGGAGTTCAGAGCCCCAGGCGAAGTAGTTCTTTTCGCTCGGATCTTTGCGCGCCGCATCCGCGAATTCCTTCACGGCTGTAATCGGATCGCCCAGAGACTCGTTCACTTCGCCGGCCAGACGGTGGAGATCAGCAGTGTCGCGCTGGGCGAGCAGCTTTTGGATGTGGTCGCGTGCTCTCGCCGGGTCACCTGATTTCTCGTATGCCTCGGCAAGCGCGTACTCATTGTCTGCATCTGCGGGCTGCAGACGGTAGGCGTTCTGGAGGCTCGCTACGGCTTCCGAGTACTTGCCGGTCTGCAGATAGAACATGCCGAGGCAGCGATTGGCTGCGAAGCTGCTGGGCCGATCCGCTACACCGGATCGCAGTGCGGCTTCGTTATGGGCGCAGGCGGCAGACGATGGCTGCGTGTTTGCGGGCTGGAGTCGCAGTGTTTCCCGGGTCAGCGCCTCGCTCGTCCGGAGACTCGCATCCGATCCATGGCCGCCGGCTGCGGTCCAGTCCGTTACGCCGGCAATCGTGAAATGTGGATCGTCGGCGAATTGCATGGCCTGAGCCAGGCTAGCCGAAGAGTGGCTCTCCTCATTTGAGGCGGATTTGCCGTTGAGGCGCAGTTCCACGGCTGCAGCCTCGCCGGGAGCAACATCGATCCCGTCCGAAGCGCTGCCTGCCAACGTGGTGTTCGCGGTTATCTCGTAGCGCCCAGGTGCGAGGTCGGTGAAGTGAAATGCTCCGCTGGAATCCGTGGTCGCGCGTTCCGAAGCTACCCCTGTGAGAAGCACCGTTGCGTCGGGTACCGGTTTCCCAGCGCTGTCGAGAACGTGGCCAGCAATTGCGCCCTCAGGTGAGTTGCTCTGGGCAACGACTCCACCGCTGAGCAGCCCAAGCGACAGAGCCGCAAAGCAGATCAGCAGGAACGCGCCGCGTCGCGCGCGTCGCCGAGGTGCGAAGCCCAACCACAAACGGCGCGGGATATCGATTCCATTCGAAGCTGCTTTACGGATCTGCATCCGGTCCCTTTGGCGGATTCCGTGCACAGTATGCCGGGACAGCAGGTTGAACCGCAAGCTCAGAACCAGTCGCCCTGGCGATTGCAGCCCGATGTCACCTCCTGGTGTCAGGACCGCTGCCGGAGTGCGCATTTGATTATCCTCGTTACGACAAGACGCGACTTATTCCACAGGAATCACAGATCCGCAGTGGTCGCGCTTGCGCACAGAACCTTCAGCGACCGCTCTGGCTGACCAATTCCTGCATAATTGAAAAGACCCC
>DASSKX010000024.1:0-2259 GCA_035689925.1 Acidobacteriaceae bacterium | reverse complement strand
ACGAGGGCGGCGGCGCATCGGTGCTGGGCGGTGTGGTGCTGCGCCCGGTGCCGACTATGCCAACTGGTGAATTGCCGCTCGATCTTCTCGAAGCGAGCGTGCATAGTTCCGGCGACCCGCACCAGGCTCAGACGCGCCTGATCTGCCTGGAAAATACGCATAATCGCTGCGGCGGCGTGGTGCTTTCGCCGGAATACATGGGCGCGGTGCGGGCGTTCGCGCAGGCGCGCGGGCTGTCCGTTCACCTCGACGGCGCGCGCGTGTTCAACGCGGCGGTATCGCTCGGCGTGGATGTGCGCGAGATCACGCAGCATGTTGACAGCGTGATGTTCTGCCTGTCGAAGGGCTTGTCCGCGCCGGTCGGCTCGATGCTGGCGGGCGATGCGGCCTTCATTCAGCGGGCGCGGCGCATTCGTAAAATGGTCGGTGGCGGCATGCGGCAGGCGGGCGTTCTGGCGGCTGCGGGACTGATCGCACTGGAGGAGGGGCCGCAGCGGCTTCACGAGGATCACGCGAATGCGCGGTTGCTCGCGGATGCCCTGGCGATGTCTCCGGCGATTGATCTCGATCCGGCATCGGTGCAGACGAATATTGTGATCTTCCGGCTGCGGCGGCCGAATGCGGCTGAGGGGCTGGTGCGGGGCCTGAAAGAACGTGGCGTGCTGGCCGGCAGCGTGGGGCGGGATAAGGTGCGATTCGTGACGCACCGTGACGTGAGCCGCGCGGCGTGCGAGCAGGCTGCGCGGATTGCCGTGGAGATTGCGGCGAATCTGGCTTAGGCGGCGGGCTCACGCCGGGGGATTTCCCGGATGCCCTGCGCGGGAACGTCCGACTCGTCCGGAGTCTCCTTCTTGCCCGGGCCGTGCACGGTCAGATCCATGGTGTCGGAGCCGATGCTGATTTTGTCGTTGGCGCGGACACGATCGAAGATGCGCTCGTAGAGCCAGGAACTGGCAGGGCGGCGCTTGCGCGGGTCCACCAGGTACCGCATCGTGAGCTGGACGTAATTCGAGGTCACCTTCATATAAACCGTCGGCTTGAGATTCAGGTCCGGCAGCAGGTACTCGGAGCGGAGCTGGTCCAGTTCTCCTTTGGCATTGCCGAGGAAGTCGCGCGTGTACTCCTCGCCGGTCTTCACCAGAATGTCGCGTGCCGCGGGAACATCGCTGGCGTAGGTGACCGGCAATGACAGTTCGTCCCAGATGAAGGAGAAATTCTGGGTGTAGTTGTAGACGGAGTTCTGGTAGACGGCGGAATTGGGGAACTGCACGATGCGGCCGGTCGCCTGGTCGCCGTGGATCCAGTTGCCAATCTCCAGCATGCGCGTGTAGAAGACGCCGACGCTGATCACGTCGCCGCCCATTCCCTGGAACTCGATGCGATCGCCGACGCGGTAGATGTGGCCCAGCCAGATGGAGAGGCGCCCGGCGATGCTGAGCAGCGGCTCTTTCATGGCTACGGCGAGGCCGGCGCCCAGCAGGCCGAAGAACGTGCCTTCGTTTTTGAAGAGCCTGGCCCAGAGGAAGAGTATGGCCACAGCGACCGCGACGATCAGGACCAGCCGTAAGTTGGTGCGGAACGTGTACTTCTGCCGCTCGTCACGGGTTCGGCGTCCGATGATCGCGTCGCCAACCCGGTCGATCACAAATCCGAGGGCAATGGCGATCGCGGTTCCAATGGTGGCAATCGGATAGGCCATGCAGGTGGTTAGATGCTGGAATTTGGCCTCAGGCCCTGCAGAATGAGGCATTCAGGCGATGCGGTGGGGTATCAGCGGCGATTCCGGGGAGCGGGTCAGCTTTTTGCTGTGACCTTCTGCAAGTGGCGGAATCTATAATGTTGTCATGCCCAAATACTCGATTGTTGTCCCCTTCCACAATGAGGAAGAGAACGTTACTGCTCTCTACGACCGTTTGAAAGGGGTAATGGAGATTGTGGGCGACCCGTTTGAGCTGGTCTTTGTGGACGACGGCTCGAACGACCGTACCTGCCGTCTGCTGGAGGAGATTGCCGCGGTCGACAGCCGCGTGCTCGTCGTGAAGCTGCGCCGCAACTTCGGGCAGACCTCGGCGCTGGCGGCCGGATTCGATCACGCGCAGGGCGATTTCATCATCGCCATGGATGGCGACCTGCAGCACGACCCCAACGAGATTCCTGCCTTCCTCGAAAAGCTCGAGGAGGGCTACGACGTGGTCAGCGGCTGGCGCAAGGAGCGCATCGACAATTTCGTGATGCGCCGGATTCCGTCGCGCTGCGCCA
>DASSKX010000023.1:0-4501 GCA_035689925.1 Acidobacteriaceae bacterium | reverse complement strand
GAGGTGGTCGATCTCGATGCGGGCAACATGGTTCCTGCGGCTGTGGCCGGACACCGCGACGACAGGAACCCGCAGGTCCTCGAGCACCGGCGTGTCCACGGCAATGATGCCCTCGACGGATCGGGAGAGCAGCAGGCGCGGGTAGGCCTCCAGCAGATCGGGACGGTGCCGGTGGCTGACGACGAAGTAGAAGAACTCCTCCTGGAGGAGCTCGTCTTCGATGCCGCCGAGCACGGTGGCAGCGTATCCCTCGCTGATCTCCGGGACCATGACGCCGATCGTGAAGCTGCGCCTCTGGCGCAGTCCGCGGGCAAAGGCATTCGGTTCGTAGTTGAATTGTGCAGCGGCCTCGCGGACCCGCTTCTGCGTTTCGGGCGCGATGCGGAAGGCCCCGCCGGCGTGGTTCAGCACCCGCGAGACGGTGGTGGGCGAGAGACCCAGATGCGCGGAGAGTTCTTTGAGCCCGACTCCGCGGCGGTGCGGAACGGAACCTTCGCCTTGCTTTGCCCGTTTGCTGATGGGTGTTGCCCCTTCCGGTAGCGCAGAATCGACTTGCCTGGTGAGGGCCATGCTAATTGGGAATCGAACGAATCGGGCACAAATTGTGGGTCTGCCGAATTACTTCGGGGCCGCCGGAGTGTGACCCGGATCAGCACAACCGTTTGTGCCAGAGCAGTAAAACGTTTTGGCATTGCCGAAGAGAAGCGTAGGATGGGCCTGCACCGGGCATCCTCCGATGCCTCGGGCAACATCCACCGCAGCGAAGCACCACTTTTCACCTGGAGAACCGCATGGTCCGTACCTCGCCGTTCGTTTTGGCAGCGATCCTCGCGCTGACCGTCCCTGGCCACGCCCAGCAAAGCGCCGGTGACGATTCGAGCGGCGCCATTGTCGTCGACGCGCACGCTCAGGGCACGCCGTTGCCGCATTTCTGGGAGCAAATGTTCGGATCAGGACGCGCCAATCTGGTGATGCGCGCCAATTACCAGAAAGATCTGCGGCTGGTGAAGAAGGTGACGGATTTCCAGTACGTGCGCTTTCACGGCATTTTCGACGACGACAACGGCGTCTACAGCGAAGACAAGCAGGGGAACCCTGTCTACAACTGGTCGTATGTCGACCACATCTACGACGGCCTGCTCGAGAACGGCATCCGCCCCTACGTCGAGATCAGCTTCATGCCGAAGGCGCTCGCGGCGATGCAGCAAACGCACGCTTTCTGGTACAAGCCCTATCCGTCTCCGCCGAATGACTACGCGAAGTGGGATGCGCTGGTCACGGCTTTCGCGAAACACCTGATCGAACGCTACGGGATCGAGGAGGTGTCGCAGTGGTACTTCGAGGTATGGAACGAGCCGAACATCGACTTCTGGATCGGCCGGCCGGCGCAGCCCACGTACTTTGAGCTGTACGACCACACGGCGCGCGCGCTGAAGGCGGTCAGCCCGCGCATTCGGGTGGGCGGGCCGGCGACCGCGCAGGCGGCGTGGGTGGGCGACATGATCGCGCACGCAACCGAGAATCATGTCCCGCTGGACTTTGTCTCGACCCACGTCTACGGCAACGACGTGACGCAGGATGTCTTCCATGACAAGCGGCCCATTGCGCCGCACCAGATGGTCTGCGCCGCCGTCGATAAGGTGCACAACGAGATCGTCCACTCGGCGCGTCCCAACATTCCGCTGATCTGGAGCGAATTCAACGCGACCTATGCCAACGAGCAGCCGATCACCGACTCGATCTACATGGGGCCGTGGCTGGCGGACACCATCAGCAAATGCGACGGCAAGACGCTGATGATGTCCTATTGGAGCTTCTCCGACGTATTCGAGGAACAGGGCGTGGTGAAGACGCCCTTCTACGGCGGCTACGGGATCGTTGCAGAGGACGACATTCCGAAGCCGGCGTATGACGTCTTCCAGGTGCTGCATGAGCTGGGCGATGTGCGCCTGCCGGCTCCGGTGGATCGGGCGCTCGTGACGCGCCGCGCGGACGGGACGCTGGAGATTGCTGCGTGGAACCTGGTGGAACCGGGGGCGACAGGTTCGCCGAAGACAGTGACCTTCGAGCTAAAAGGCGTGCCGGATGGGGAGTATGCGCGGATCCGGCGGGTCGACGCGGAGCATGGCGACACGCTGGACGCCTGGAAGAAGATGGGCAGCCCGAAGTATCCGTCGCGGCAGCAGGTCGAGGATCTGCGAAAAGCGTCGGAGATCGGGGAGCCGGAGAGCCAGGAGATTCGGGATCAGCGGCTGACCGTGACGGTGCCCCCGATGGGGCTGGCGGTGATTGAGATTCCAGCCGGGCAGTAGAGAGGCGTCTGGTTTGCGAACCGGCGAGGTCACGTCCGCGAGCTTTATGCCTGCGGATGCGCTGTTTCAAAGAGGCCGAGCAGCATCTCGGCGGCATCACAGGCGTCGCACGTGGCGAACTCCGCACGCAGCGAGAGCGGGATGGCCTGGGGAGCCAGCGGGCGAAGCGCGACGGCACCCGCCTGCACGGCCGAGTCCGTCGTCGCCGGACCGAAGAGGATGTAGTCCACCGGCTCAAACCGCAGCAGCATGCGCGCGTCGGACACCAGGCTGACGGTCTTCACCTGATATCCATGCTGGGTGAGCACGGTGCGGACCAGGGCGCCGATCTCCGGCGAGCGGTCGATGACCAGCACCCGGCGGCCAGGCTGGCCGGACGCCTTTTCAGCATTGGGCTGGCGCAGAAACGACAGAACCGCTTCCTCCTCGGAAGGGTACACATTGAGGAAACCGTCGAGCTTCGTCATGGCCAGCAGGTGCACCATGAACTGCGGCGCGTCAGCGAGGCGCAGATCGCCGCCGCGCTTGCGGAAGGCGTCGGTGGTGCGGACGAGCAGACCAAGGCCGATCGAGTCGAGACGGTCCACTTTGCTCACCACGACGACGACGCGATTGAACTCCTTGCCGGCCATTTGCAGCGAGGCTTCCATCTGCCGGACTTCGGAGCCGATCACGATCGAGCCGCGGCACTCCAGCACGCAGACGTTCCCGACATACCGGGGATCAATGTGGAGGGGCATAGAGCCTCACTGGGGCTGAATTCCGCAGGGGGTGCGATGCGCACCACGGTAGCACGAACGGAGAGCGTCGCGCCTGGATTGAGCAACGCGGGATGGCTTATCGCCTCACAGTCCGCAGGACTGCCTGACGTCCTTGTTCACACCGGCGCGGAGTTCCGGATTATTTTGCCGGGAAATTACTGATCATCACCGCAGCCGCAGGTTCGGCTTACACCGGAGCGGGTTGCAGGCCCCTGGCGCGCAGAACCACCTCAATGTTGCCGCGGGTCGCATTCGAGTAGGGGCAGGTCTTGTGGGCCTCAGCCACGAGATGTTCGGCGCTCGCCTGGTCGAATTCCGGGATCGTGACGTCGAGTTCAACGCGAAGGATGAAGCCAGCAAAGCCCCCGCCGGCGGGGCCTACGCCGACTTGCGCCCGGACTTTAATGAGGCCGGTGGAGCGGCCGGCGTGTTTCGCCAGGTACTCGATCGAGCCGCCGAAGCAGGCAGCGTAGGCCGCCGCGAACAGCTGTTCGGGGTTCGTGTGGTTGCCATTGCCCCCCATGCCGGGAGGCAGCGCCAGGTCCAGGTCGAGCAGGCCATCGGAACTGCGCACATGGCCAGTCCGCGCGCCCTCTGATGTGACGTCCGCCGTGTAGAGAACCTTCATTCTTTCGTCCTCCGCGATTTCTTTCTGGGTGGCGCCTCAGCGATAGCCTGGGACTCCTTCTCTGGCTCCTCCTGCAGGATACCGAGAAAAGCGCGCAGTTCGGGTGGCAAAGCAGATACGAGATGCTGCGGCCTGCCCGTAACGGGGTGCGCGAACTCCAGTTCGGCCGCGTGGAGGAAATTGCGGTCGAGGGAAAGTTCCGGCCCGCCCGCCTCGTTGCGGATCTCCGCGGGCGCGCCGTAGAGCGTGTCGCCCACCACCGGATGGCCGATGGAGGCCATGTGCACGCGGATCTGGTGGGTACGGCCCGTTTCGATGCGCACGCGGAGCAGCGTGAATTTGCCCCAGGGGGAGGCGATACGCCGCTCCACCGTGTAGTGCGAAACGGCGGAGCGCGCGCCTTCCTCCCGGCGCGTGGTCATGCGCGTGCGGCGCAGCATGTCGCGCGCGATCGGCGCTGTGATGGTGCCGGAATCCTGCTTCAGATGTCCATGCACCAGCGCGATGTAGGTCTTCCGCATCTCGCGGCGCGAGAACATTTCGGCGAGCCGCAGGTGGACGGCATCGTTGCGCGCAACGACGATCAGGCCGCTGGTCTGCTTGTCGAGACGATGGACAATGCCGGGGCGCAGCTCGCCGCCGGTCGAGGAGAGCGTGCCGTACCGATGCAGGAGGGCGTTGACCAGCGTACCGGCTTCGGTTGCCCCTGCTCCGGCGTGAACCATCATGCCGGCGGGCTTGTCGATGACGGAGAGCGCCTCGTCTTCATACACGACGTGCAGCGGAATGTCTTCTGCAAA
>DASSKX010000022.1:0-3221 GCA_035689925.1 Acidobacteriaceae bacterium | reverse complement strand
GGGACTCCGTATACGCGACGCCCACCGGCTCCTCGTTCCAAAACCTATCGTCCGGCGACCTGGCTGTGTGCGATCTGCACGGCAACGTGCTCGGGCCCAACAAGCCCACCAAGGAATTGCCCTTCCATCTCGCCGTGTATCGCGCTTGTCGCGGAGCAGGCGCAGTTGTCCACCTCCATTCCACCTACGCCACAGCGGTCGCCTGTCTGCGCACCGTCGACATGGACGACGCGCTTCCCGCCCTCACTCCGAACTACGCCATGCGCGTACCGGCCCTCCCGGTTGTGCCGTATCTCCCGCCCGGTGATCCTCGGCTCGGCGCACACGTGGAGAAACTTGCCGCCCGCACTTCCGCGATGCTGATGCGCAACCATGGCTCGATCGCAGTCGGGACCACGCTGGCCGAGGCCGCCGCTCTCGCGGAGGAGATCGAGGAATCAGCTCGCCTTTATCTTCTGCTGGGCGATCGCGCCCAGCCTCTCTCGGCAGAGCAGATTACCGAACTGCGCCGGAGGTTCTCTTGAGCAGCACCTTTGTTGGGGCTGTTGCCGACGACGATACTGGCGCCGCTGACCTGGCCGGCATGCTCGCTGAGCGGGGAATGCGCGCTGCGGTGATCCTCGACAACGCCCCACCGCAGCAGCTTCGTACATGGGCGGCGGAGTGCGATGCCGTCGTTATTGGCACGGCGACCCGCTCCATGGCCAGGAACGAGGCGTACACGCGCACCCGCACGGCGATCCAGACTCTGCGCTCGCTCTCTCCGCAGCGGCTCGCTGTCAAATACTGCAGCACCTTCGACTCCACGCCGGAAGGCAACATCGGCGTGTCCATCGATGCGGCGCTGGACGCGACCGGCGAGCGCTTCACCGTCGCTCTGCCTGCGCTTCCCGCACTCCGCCGCACCACGTATATGGGTTACCACTTCGTTGGAGACCAGCTGCTCTCTGACTCCTCCATGCGCCATCATCCGCTCAACCCGATGAGCAACTCCAACCTCGTTGCTCATCTGTCCACGCAGACGAGTCGGCGGGTCGGGCTTGTCAGCTACCCGGAAATCAAGGCCGGACCCGACGCGATCCGCTCCGCATGCCAACGCCTGCAATCGGCGGGTTGTGCCATCGCTCTCCTCGACTGCGTAGACGACCAACAGCTCCATTCAATCGGCGAAGCTATCTGTAATCTGCCGCTGATTTCGGGCAGCTCCGCCTGGGGAATGGTTTTGCCGGATATTTGGCGTCAGAATGGTAGCTGGACACCATCCACTAGGGGGGAACTTGTCGCGCCTCCCGGCGGAAGGGGCGTTCTCCTCATCAGCGGCAGTTGCTCTCAGGCGACTCAGTCCCAAATCGCCTGGGCCGCGCAAAACGGCTGGCCCATTTTCTCTCTCGATGCGATCGCTCTTGCGCGGAGCAGCTTCCCTGCTGAGACCGTTCGTCGGGCTGCGGAGATCCTGATGCGTGGTGAACCATGCCTGATCACCACGACGCGAGAATCCGGTGCTGATGAGGTGCAGGACTGGGCCATGCAGCATCGATTCTCCGCGGTCGAAGCCGGAGAGCGCATCTCCGAGACACTGGCGCGATTGGCAGCCGACATCATGCATCGCTGCACGCCTGCAGGGTTGATCATCGCCGGAGGCGAAACCGCCAGCGCGGTGATGCGCACCCTGAAGCTCGGAGGTCTGCTGATCGGTCCCGCGATTGATCCCGGAGTGCCTCTTTGCCTCTCGCTGGCAGAACCCGCGCTAGCGCTGGCGCTCAAGTCGGGCAACTTTGGCGCAGAAGATTTCTTCGGACGCGCTGTGCAGGCCATTCACGGCATTCGGCGCGATTCCGCTACGCTGCAGAAGGAGCTGGCATGAAGAAAGTCTTCGCACTCCACACCGGTCCGGTTCTCGTCGAGGTGATCCGTCGCCTTTTCGATGAGCTTCTTCCCTCGGTTCGCCTGGTGAGCATCGTCGACGACGGGCTGCTCACCGATGTCCGATCGGCCGGCGGCGTCACGCCCCAGTTGGCGCGCCGCCTGGTCAACTATGGGCTCACCGCCGAAGCTGCCGGGGCGGATGTCATCCTGAACTGCTGCTCGTCGGTCGGCGAAGCGGCGGAGACCCTGGCCTCGCTGGTGTCTATTCCTGTCGTGAGGATCGATCGCGCCATGGCCGAAGCCGCCGTGAACTGTGGCACGCGGATCGCTGTGCTCGCCACGCTCGCGACCACGCTGGATCCTACTGAGCGTCTCATCCATCGCAGGGCAGCGGAGCTGGGCAGGGCCGTTGTGACCACGCGCTTCCTGGCCGACTCCGCCTTCGACGCTCTCCTGCGAGGAGACGCGGCTCGCCACGATGAAATCCTCCGATCCGAGTTGGACCGGGCCAGCAGCACCAACGATGTTGTCGTGCTGGCGCAGGGAAGCATGGCTCGCCTGCTCGACGGCCTGCCTCCAGGACGCGTCCCTGTGCTTTCGACTCCGCGTTCGGGCGTGCAATCTGTCCGCGAGGCTCTCAGGCTGTGAACGCCAGTGCGGCGTGGCCCGAAATCAGCTGCCAATGCGCGGCCGCGTGCATGCAACCCGCGCGGCTCGGCCGCGGGGAGGATTTCCATGTGTGACTCCCATTCGTTCTCACGAAGGAGTTTTCTTCAGGGCGCGGCTGCTTCGCTCGGGGCAAATCGTCTTGCGGATCTCAATACGATCAGGTCCTCGCCCCTGCAGTCCGCGGACATGCGCCCACGCAGCATCTCTGAGAATCTCTTCGTCCTCGAGGACACCTGCAACGTGTACCTCATTCGCGACGGCAATCATGGCCTGCTGATCGACTTTGGTTCCGGGATGATTCTGCGCCACCTCGCCGAATTAGGCGTGTCCACCATCGACTGGATTCTCCACACGCACTTCCACCGCGACCAGGCGCAGGGCGACCAACTCGCCGTTACTGAGCGTATCCCGATCGCAGTTCCTCGCCATGAGAGGCATTTGTTCGCCGATGTCGAGCGCCTTTGGGCGAACCGCCGCATCTTCGAACTTTACGAGACGCGCAATGAGTTCTTCTCTCTGACGAAGAATGTGCCAGTGTCAGCCACGCTGGCTGACTATGACACCTTCCAGTGGCGCGGCCACAACTTCTCCATCCAGCCGACGCCGGGGCACACCGCAGGATCCATCTCGCTCGTGACTCAGATTGATGGCCGCACTGTTGCCTTTTCCGGCGACCTGATGATTGC
>DASSKX010000021.1:0-4838 GCA_035689925.1 Acidobacteriaceae bacterium | reverse complement strand
CGTCGATTTGGACGTGCGTGGCGTCAACGCGGCGGAATACATCCCGAGCTTTCATCCGCCTGCGCAGAAGAGCGCACGTTCGGCTGCGCTGCGCAATCGGTATCCGCTCCAGGTGCTCGGTGAGACCATTGCCGTCGATTCGCCGCTCGCCGGAGAGCATCAGCGCCGCAACATTGCTCTCGCCATTGCCGCGGCCGTTGAGCTTCGTAACCAGTACGATTACAAAATCACCGCTGAGCAGATTGCCGAAGGAATGCGCAACACCCAGTGGCCGGGCCGGCTTGAGTTATTCACGCTTCCGGATAAAGCCAGCATCCTGCTCGATGTCGCCCACAATCCTGCCGGTGCATGGACGCTGCGGGCGGCTATTTCTGCTCTGTGTCCTGAGCCCAGCAGCGTTCGCCCGGTGCTGGTTTTTGGCTGCATGAAGGACAAAGCCTTCGACGAGATGGCGCAGATCCTCTTTCCGCTCTTTGAGCGGGTGATCGCCACGCCGGTGATGTCGCCGCGCTCGGCTTCCGCAGAAGAGCTGGTGCGAGCTGCCGCAAAAACCGGCGTAAGCGCGACCGTAGCCGCTGACGGCCATCAGGCGCTCGAGCGCGCGCTGGCCGAAGCTCCGCCGGATGGGCTGGTGGTTGTTGCCGGCTCGGTGTATCTCGTCGGTGAACTGCGCCCATGGCTCGTGGCGCACGCCGCATCCGGAACCGAGTCAGGGGCCGCTCGGCCATGAAGCCGCTCGGGCCCAGGCCGAATCCGCTGCCGCTCGGCGAGCGCCTCGTCAGCAACCTCTACCGCGCGCCACTCTTCTTCCTGGCGACCGCGTTCTTCGGCAGCCTGGCGTTGTTTGTCTCATTGTTTGAGAAGAGCGGCCGTCGCCAGCACCGCATCGCGCAGACCTGGGCACGCACCGCGATGGCGCTGAGCGGAGCCAAAATCAAAGTCATTAATGCGCAGTACCTCACCGGCGAGCCGGCGGTCTACGCCTGCAATCACTTGTCTTATATGGATACGCCGGCGATCTTCAGCCGCCTGCCCTTCCAGTTCCGCATCGTGGCCCGGCACGATTTGTGGAAGATGCCCTTCATCGGCTGGTATCTGGAGCGCTCGGGCCAGGTGGGCGTCGATCTCAGCGATCCGCGAGCTTCGGTGGCCAGCCTGCTCGGCGCGGTGCGGACGCTCAAATCCGGCATGCCGCTCTTCATCTTCCCGGAAGGCGGGCGCACGGAAACCGGTCATCTGGAACCGTTTATGAAGGGGCCGGCGTTCATGGCCATCAAGGCGCAGGTGCCGATCGTCCCCATGGCGCTCATTGGTACCTGGGAGCTGTTACCGATGCACGCTTCCCAAATCCACCCTGTTCCCGTTACTCTCGTGGTTTCCGAGCCAATTGAAACCAAAGGGATGACCATGAAGCAGGCGGATGCGCTCACCGCCACTCTGCAGCAGCGAATCGAAGAGTTGTACTATAAGCACTCCTGGCTCGAAAGACCCCAGATCGCCGGCGCAGCTGACGCAGGACCGCAGATGGAGCCAGTGCCGCACGCAAGTCCAAACGATGTATCCCAGGAGGCAGGGAAACGATGAAGTCTCCCCGCATTGCGATTCCCGAACCGAACAGCCTGGACGCCGAATACACCGCGCTCGCCTGGCCGCAGTATGCACATGCCATCGAAGCTGCCGGCGGCACGCCCGTCAAGGTTCCGCTGAGTGAGAGCCCGATGCACGTGGCGCAGCTGGTCGCCTCCTGCGAAGGCGTGCTGCTGCCGGGCAGCGGGGCCGACGTCAATCCGCAGAAATACGGCGAGGACGCGATCCCGGAATGCAAGCCGGCCGACTACGCGCGCGAGGCGGTCGATGAGCTGCTGCTGCAGGACGCCTCGAATCTCTACAAGCCGCTGCTGGGCATCTGCTACGGGTTCCAGGCGCTGAATGTCTGGCATGGCGGCACGCTCGTCCAGCATCTGAGCACGCCCGTGAATCACACCGCCGGAAAAACGGTCGTGGAGGCGCATCGCATCGAGGTCGATCCGAAGTCGCGCCTGCGGCGTTTGCTCGGCCTCGGCACGCGGACGACGCTGCCCGTGAACAGCAGCCACCATCAGGCGATCGGTGTTCTCGGGGATGGCCTGATCCGGTCCGCCTGGTCGCCGGAGGACGGCGTCATCGAAGCGGCCGAGGGCCATGCCGATCAGTTCCTGATCGGCGTGCAGTGGCACCCGGAGCGCACCTTCGAGCAGAACCGCGCGGCGCAGTGCCTCTTTGAGGCCTTCGTCGAGGCGGCGCTGGAGTGGGAGCCTCGGATGATCCGCGAGTCGGTTGCCGATTGACGATTGCGGAACTCGCGGCGCAGTTTCAGCTGAGCGCGGAGCAGGCGCAGCGGTTCGAAGCTTACCTGGGCCTCCTCGTCCGCTGGAACGCGCGCATAAACCTGACTGCGGTGCGTGAGGCGGAGGAGATCGTCCCGCGGCACTTCGCTGAGTGCGTCTTCGCCTCGCAGCAGATCCCGGCAAACGTGAGGACGCTGCTGGACTTCGGGTCGGGAGCGGGGCTGCCTGGCATTCCCATCGCGATCTGCCGGCCGGAGATCGCCGTTACGCTTGCTGAGTCGCAGGGGAAGAAGGCCGCCTTCCTGCGGGAGACGGTTCGGACGCTGGGATTGCAGGCCGAGGTCTGGGACCGGCGCGTCGAGCAGATGCCGGCGGAGCGGAGCTTCGACGCGGTTACCCTGCGGGCTGTCGACAAAATGGCCGAGGCATGCCGGACTGCTGTTGCCCGGATCGCGGGCGGAGGCTTTCTGCTGGCCTTCGCGACGCGGGCGACGGAGCCGGAGCTGCGGCGGATCGGCGAGGTCGTCTGGCAGGAGGGGCGGCCGGTACCCGGATCGGAGCAGGGACTGCTGCTGACGGGTATCCGAAACGAGCCGAAAAAAAGCCCCTCTCCAATCCAGGCAGCTGATTCGAAAAGATTTCGGGCAGGTGATTAACGCCTCCGTTAATTCCTGAACCGTTAATACCTGCTCCTGGCTTTAGTCCACGCCCCGCGGGTTCTGGGTCAAGTTCCGGGCGTCGGTTACGTTCTCGGGCGTGCCGCTGAAGGCCTGATCCGTGTGGTACGCGAACTTCTTGTACCAGGCGCCGACTTTGCGGATGCAGTCGCTCCACCCGTCGTCCCAGCGAATCTGCGCCTCTCCGTTGACGTATTTCCAGGTGCCCCGCTCGTGTCCGCTGGAGCGATGGGCAGTGCCGTCATCGTCGAGCGTGATGTAGAAATTCCGGCCAGTGCCCTCGCCGACCTCCCACTTGCCGAGGAAGTGCGAGCGGGACGGGCCGGGATAGTGGACGAGGTTCGACGGCACCGATCCGGTCAGCTCAATGCGATCGACGTCGGCCACGCGGAAGGTCTGGCGGTGGCCATCTTTCAGCAGCACGGTGACGCTGCCGGCATCGGACTGGCCGAACATCAGGTTGGGAGACGGGACAACAAAAGCAAACAGAGAGGCAAAGAGGAGAACTGCTGTGGGTCTGCGCATGCACGTGCTCCGGCGCGCGGCAGAAGAGGCGAGGCCGCGCTGGTCTTCTGTACGCGGCCCGCTGGTGGTTGGTTCCCCTCCTCGTGACGCGGCTGGCTGCCGCTCAGCCGAGAGACCAGGCCCCGGCACCCCGCACGGCCAGTTCGAGCGCGAAGGATCCGGCGGCAAATACAAGGAACGTTGCCGCGAGGCCGAACGAGGTATCGTGCGCGCGCAGGTGGATAACAATGGCGCAGACGAAGAACATCATGATCCCGATGGCGGCCGCGGCGCCCAGCACGGGGTAGCGAAATCCAAGCAGCAAACCGACAGCGCCCGCCGCTTTCAGCACTCCCAGCGTGGGGAGCCACGACTCCGGCACGCCCGCCTTGCACATCGCCACCACGATTCGCTCCCAGCGGAGGAAATCGCAGGTCGCGGAGAAGACGTTGAGAGCCACTGCTCCCAGCGTGACCACCACATAGGTAACAAACATTGTTACGTTCCCCCAGATTGGCGCAACGCGGGCCGGGCTGCTTCTCAGCAAGCGACCCGGCCCGCTCTGGATCAGGCGAACTGGGCAGCGTGCTCCTGCGCCCAATCCTCAAAGGACCGCGGAGGCTTTCCGGTCACGCGGCGGAAGGCATCGGTGACCATCGACATGCGGCCGTCGCGGATCTCCTGGATGGAGCGGGCGAGACCGTTCGCCAGTTGCGGCGGCGCTCCAGGGGGGAGCATCTTTTCCGCCGCTTCCTCGGCGGAGATGTCGGCGGTCCGCAGCGGCTTGCCCAGCACCTTCGCCAGGATCCGGACCTGTCCCGGGATGTCGAGCAGCGTCTCGCCCGTGACGTCATAGACGGTTTCGGTGAGGACGGGCGCGGTGAGCGCGTGCACGGCAACTGTCGCAATGTCGGCCGGATGTATCGGCGCGTACTGGCCGTGGCCCATGCCGTTGTAGACCAATCCGTGCGTGCGAATGGTGCCGATCCATTGCAGCGCATTGCTCATGAATCCGCCGCCCCGCACGAAGGCGACCGGCAGGCCGGAGGCGAGCAGCACCTCCTCTTTGTCCCTGTGGAGGTGGCCGATGGGCGAGTTGGTGTTGTGGACAGCGATCGAGGACAGGAAGACGACTCGGGGATCGCCGCTCTGCCGGATGGCACCCACCACGTTGCGGAAGACAGCGGGATCCGTCGCGCCGTTCATCAGGAAGACGGCGCTCACCCCCTGCAGGGCTGCAACAAATGCGGCGGTGTCGGCGAAGTCACCGCGCGCGACCTCCACCGCATTGGCCCAGCGGGCGACCTTTGCTGGGTCGCGGGTAAAGACG
>DASSKX010000020.1:0-9732 GCA_035689925.1 Acidobacteriaceae bacterium | reverse complement strand
TCGCGGCGATCGCGCAGGAGAAGACTTCGCCGTGGAGCGGGTGGGGCGCGTATCTGGAGGCGCGGGCGCTGGTGCGGAAGGCGTTTGCGATGGGCAAGGCGACGGATCCGTACAGCACTGATCTGGCGACGTTCGACATGGGGACGATGCAGCAGGCGCAGGCGGTGCTGGAGAAGCTGCTGGCGGAGAGGGATCCGAAGCCGACGCGCGAGGCAGTGCAGCTGGAGCTGAACTTTGTGCTCATCCGCACGGAACCGCAGAAGCGGCTGGCGGAGATCTGCGCGGCGCTGGCGGGGCCCGAGACGGATGCCAACTTTGTGAACGATCTGGCGGATTTGAATTTTGTTCTGGTGAAGGGGATCAAGGCGTCGCCGGAGCCGCCGCTGCTGGCGTGGATCAACGACTGGCGCGGCAATGATAAGTCGGATGCGCTCGACACCTGGCGGCGCACGCATGGGCCGGCGTGGCTGGCGGTGGCGCTGCATCAGGCCGATGCGAAGGATGCTGCGGCACCGGAGTTGCTGGCGGCGGCGGAGAAGGTGACGACGGCGAGTCCGGCGTATGACACGGTTTTCTTTCAGCGGGTGCGATTGCTGGCGGGCATGCAGAAGCGGGATGAAGCGCGGGCGTTGCTTGATGCGCGGCTGCCCGAGGTGATCCGGCGGGGGCCGAGTTCGAACCAGAATGCGCTGCTGGGGCAGCGGATGGCGCTGGCGCGGAGCTTCGATGAGTTTCTGGAGTATGCGCCGCGGCTGCAGATGTCGGGATTGGGGGACTGGCTCCCCGAGAAGCCGACCAAGACCAGTTGGCCGTGTCCGGCGAATGCGGCGTGGATGCAGGTGCTGGGGCATTGCCCGAGTGACGAGCACGCGGCGCAGTTCGATGAGGATGCGGCGAAGGTGCTGAACCACGACGTTCCGCTGCGGTTGTGGGTGGAGGCGGCCAGGTCGGAGCGGCTGCCGCCGAATCTGCGGCAGGATGTGGCGCTGGCGGGGTGGACGCGCAGCGTGGCGCTCGAGGATGCGGCGAGCGCGGCGCAGTTGCAGCCGCTGCTGCCGTCGCAGTTGCGCGGCGTGGCGGGGGTTGGGTTTGCAGCGGAGGTGGCGATCCTGAAGAATCCGGGGCTGCGTCCGTATCTGGAGTCGGGGACGACGCGGCTGGAGGCCATTGGGGAGCTTGATCCGTATCGCGACAATTGGTGGGACGCGGAGTGGAAGGGGCGGTTTGCGAGCGAGTCGCCGCAGCTGGATGCGCCGGATGCGTCGGCGTTTCTGAGCGCGGCGGATGTGGCGGCGGGGCGGGCGGAGACGCAGCGGCTGACCGCGACGAAGGACGGCGTGGTGCTGCTGGGGCAGCGGGTGCTGGATTATGCGAAGGCGCATCCTGAGGACGCGGGCGTTCCCGAGGCGCTGGCGCTGACGGTGCGGGCGACGCGGTATGGGGCGTCGGCGTGGGAGGACAAGACGAGCGGCGAGGCGATGCATGCGGTGAGCAAGGCGGCGTTTGCGGCGCTGCACGAGAGGTATCCGAAGTCGCCGTGGACGGCGAGGACGAAGTATTACTACTGACGGGGCAGTCGGTAGTCGGTGGTCGGTAGCGGGCAGTCGACAGCTAACTGCTAACTGCTGGCTGCTTACCGCTGGCCGCTTACTGCTGGCCGCTAACGCTCATTCGTAGCGAATGGCTTTGACGGGGTCGAGGGAGCTGGCCCGTCGTGCGGGGAGCCAGCAGGCGAAGACGCCCACCAGGGCCAGCGTTGCGGCGACACAGAGAAAGACCTGCGGGTTCGAGGAGGAGCCGCCGAGGACCTTCGACGTGAGCAGATGGGCGAGCGGCCAGGCGGCGGCGATGCCGAGGACGAGTCCGGCGGTGATCTGCCAGAGGCCGCGTTTCATGACGAGCAGGAGGATGTTGCGCATGGTGGCGCCGAGCGCGATGCGGACGCCGATCTCCTGCGTGCGGCTCGAGGCCGCGTGCGCGATGACGGCGTAAAGGCCGACGGAGGCCATGAGCATGGCGATGAGCGCGAATCCGATGAAGATGTTGCCGAAGACGCGAACCATCCAGAGCTGGTGATCAATGGCATCGTTGAGGCGCCAGGGCTCGCTCAGCGGCAAGTCGGGGTCGAGGCTCTGCACGGCTCGGCGCATCGCGGGCAGCGGGTCAGCGCCGGACTCGACGATGAGCGCCATGTTGTCCCAGTTTTCCAGGCGGTACGGAACGAAGAGCAGAGGCTTGGGATCGGTCTCATGCAGTTCCTGCTCCATATCGGCGGAGACGCCGATGACGGAGATCCAGGCGGTGGGCTTGTTCTGCTGGTCGAACATGCGAAAGCGCCGGCCGATGGGATTCTGGCCCGGCCAGAGGTGATTGGCGGCATCGCGGCTGAGGATGGCGGTTTCGCGACCGGTACTGCCGTCGAGGTCGTTGAAGGCGCGACCCTGCAGAAGCGGCAGATGGATCGCATCGAGGTAGCCAGGGGAGGCGACGACGGCGGCGATCCAGGGGCGCTGCGCCGGGTTCTGCTCGGGTGCGTGCTCAAGTTCGATCTGACGCCAGGGCGCGCCGAGGCCGGGCGGGTTCGACGTGATGGCAGCATGCGTGACGCCGGGGATGGCGCGCAGCCGCGGAAGAAGCTGTTCGAAGAAACGGCGGCGGGCATCGCTGTCCTTATATTGCTGGTCGGGCAGCTCGATACGCGCGGTGGTCAGTTGCGCGGCCGGGATGAATGGATTGACGGAGAGGCTGTGCAGGAGGCTGCGGACGAAGACGCCGGCTCCGGTGAGCAGGACGAGGGTGAGGGCGAACTGAGCGACGACGAGTCCGCTGGAGAGCCATCCGCCACGGTGGCGGCTGATGCTGTGCGCGCCTTCCTTGAGGACGGCGTTGAGGTCGGGCCGGGAGCTGCGCAGCGCGGGGGCGACGCCGAAGAGCAGCCCGCTGAGAATGCAGAGCGCGGCGAAGTAGCCGAAGACGGGAAAGTTCATCGTGAAGAAGATCCAGTAGGGGCGAATCTCTTTGGTGGAGAGATCGAACCAGTGGACGCCGGCGGAGGCGAGGGCGAGGCCGAGAACGCCGCCCATGGTGCTGAGCAGGACGCTTTCGATCAGCAACTGGCGCACGAGGCGCCAGCGCGAAGCGCCGAGCGCGGTGCGGATGGACATCTCGCGCTGGCGGCCGAGCGAGCGGCTGAGCATCATGTTGGCAACGTCGGCGCAGGCGATGAGCAGGACGAAGCCGACGGCTCCGAGCATGAGCAGGAATACGATGCGAATCTGGCCGCCGTTGAATCGCTGCTGGAAGGTGAGGAGGCTGACGGCGAGGTCCTTGTCGGCGGGATACTGCTTTGCGAGCCTGGCGGCGATGCCGTCCATCTCAACGCCGGCCTGGCTGAGGGAGACGCCGGGTTTCAGAATGGCGTAGGCGCGGAGGGTGCGGCTGTCACGTTTGGCGAGGTCGGGGGTGGGCATGAAGGGTCTCCACATGTCCACATTCGTAGGGAAATGGAAGCCGCTGGGCATGACGCCGACGATCATGGTGGGCTGGCCGTTGATGTGGACCTGGCGACCGACGATGTGCGGATTGGCTCCGTAGCGCTCCTGCCAGACGTTGTAGCTGATGACGAGGACGGGTGCGGCGGCGGGAGCGGTGTCGGAGGGCAGGAAGGCGCGTCCAAGCAGCGGTTTTCCACCGATCATCGAGAAGATGCCGGCGGTCGCATTCGAGAGGTGATATTGCTGGGGCGCAATGCCGGCTTCGCTGAGGATGCCGGGCTGATCGGTGGTGGCCTCGAAGGATTCGAAGGAGGTGGCCTGTGCGTGGTAGTCCTGAAAGTCGGGCCAGGAGATCGGCTGATTGCGATTGCCGCCGGTGTTGCGGCCCATGATGGAGACGAGGCGTTCGCCTCCGGGCACGGGCACGGGCTTGAAGAGCACCGCGTTCACCAGGGTGAAGACCATGGTGTTGAGTCCTATGCCGAGGGCGAGGGTGATGATGATGGCCGCGGAGAACCAGCGGTGCGCGAGGATTCCGCGGAGGGCGTAACGGACGTCCTGGGAGATGGCGCCGATCCACCAGCCGGGGCGCTGCTCTTCGCACTGCTCGCGGGCGGCCTGGACGCCGCCGAACTCGATCAGCGCCAGACGGCGCGCTTCGGCAGCGGAGAGGCCCTGCGCCACTTTTAGCGCGATCGACTGTTCGAGATGAAACTGGAGTTCGGCATCGACTTCACTCTGCCGTTTGCGGAAGAAGAAGAAACGCAGACGGGTGAGGAATTCTGTGATCATCGCGAGACCTCCGATGCGCGGCCGAGGACAAGCTGAATCGCGGCGGAAAGCCGATCCCAGGTTTCGAGTTCACTTTGCAACTGCCTGCGGCCCGCGGCGGTGAGGCGATAGAACTTGGCGCGGCGGTTGTTTTCGGAATTGCCCCACTCCGATTTGATCCAGCCCTTGTATTCGAGGCGGTAGAGAGCCGGGTAGAGGGAGCCCTGGCCGATCTGCAGCGCCTCTTTGGAGACCTGCTGGATGCGCTGGGCGACTCCCCAGCCGTGCATGGGCTCGAGCGAGAGCGTTTGCAGGATGAGAAGGTCCAGGGTTCCCTGGAGCAGGTCGGTCGATGCGGGCATTGTGCTTCCCTCGATACTCGACAGGAGAGTAGGCCGGGGTCCTGTCGAGTGTCAAGGGGTACGCAGGCGGGGCTGGTTTGGTTCCCGGGGGAGATGGATTTTTTTTGGTGTGGCAGTCGCGGGTGCGGTACGCGATCGATCATGCGCGAGCGGGTGCGCTTTACGGCTGCGCTTCAGCGAGGCCGATCTTGTGGACTAACGCGCGGTAGCGCGGGTCGGCGTGCAGGAAGTCAAAGGCCGGTTCGGTCTGGATATAAAGGATGTCGGGGGAGTGCAGGTTATAGCCTTCGTTGAGAAGAGCTAACGTCGGTTCTCGCTCGCCGAGGAGCGCATGGTACGAGGCGAGTTCTACGGGAGAGACGTAGGCGGCCTTCGAGCGTGTTGCGCGTCGCGCAAGTTGCCAGCGAACAGCTCCGTGCAGCCCGCCTTGTTCATAGGTACGCCGCAGGGCAGCCGCAGACTGCGGATTTGCGGTGGCTTCATCCAGTCGCGATGCGAAACTGATGCTCAACGCGCCGCATGCGAAGGAGAAGGTCGCGATGTCGGTGGTGTCCCTGCGTGTGGCAGTTCCAGCTTGATACATATTCCTGCAGCGGTACGCGTCGGTCGTCAGCGACAGCAGTCTCGGATTGGTGGGAAAGTCCTTCAGGCGCAGCTCTCCCTCCTGCATCGCGTCGTCATAACGCCGCGCGGCCAAATAGGAATACATCAGCTCCCAGGGCTTCTGGAAAGGGTTAATCTCCATCCCCTTCTTCTCGCTTTCGATCGCCTCCGAGGAACGGTTCAGGATGATCAGAATCCTGGCGCGCAGGTGATACAGCTCGGCATTATGCGGGTCGAGGCTGATGGCATGCAGGATCTCCTGGTCGGCCGCTGCAAATTCCCAGCGGTGGAAGGCCAGCACGGCCGCCATGGCCTGGTGCGACTCCGCCAGATTCGGATCGAGCTGCATGGCCCTGCTGGCGCTGTGTTCCATCGGGTCCATGCCGATGCGCGGATCCAGAAGGCCGGCTACGGTGAGGCCGCCATGATACATCGACAGCCATGCCCAAGCCATGGCGTAGTCGGGCTGAATCTCAATCGCCTTCTGAAAGTACTTCCCCGAATCGGTCATGCCGCTGCTGAACCACAGGTACTTTCCTTGCAGATAGGCGTCATGGGCGGCGGGGTTGACATACGGTACCGGGACAGTGACGGAAGCCGAGCTGTGCAGCCGCTTCGCGATGGCCTGGGCCGCCTCGTCCGGCAACGCAAGGTCGTCGGCATCGCGAACATAGCTGTCCGCCCACAGGTGCGAATCCGAATCCGCCTGGATCAGCTGAAGGTTCATGTGCACGCGGCCGCCGGAACGCGCGACACTTCCTTCCACGATGCCGTCCGCTCGGAGGGCGCGCGCAATCTCCCGCAGCGGCCGGTGCGCCTTTTTGTACTGCATCACGCTGGTGCGGGAGACGATGCGGAGATTCGAGTCTCGCGCCAGCATCGTCGTCAGCTCGTCGGTCATGCCGTCGGCAAAATAGTCCTGGGCTGGGTCGCCCGAGAAATTGTCCAGCGGGAGAACCGCGAGCGAGCGGATATTGGCAGATGCGAGTTCGTGCCGGTGGATCAGATATCGCCCGCCGTAGGTTCCGGCGGCGAGGAGGGCGATCGCCGCCATGGTGAACCAAAGCAGCCACCGCGTCTGGCGGCGTTCGAATCGATGCGATGGTGCCGCTGCGACGCCGGCGTTTTGTGTGGGCTCCGCCAGCGCTGCGAGGTGCAGGGCAGGGGCTTCTGCGGCGGCTGGAGATTCCGCCTGCTGCGAAACAACGGTGACCGGCGCGATCAAACGGTATCCCTTGCCCTGGATGGTCTGGATATATTGCGGATGGTCCGGATCGTCGCGCAGGCAATGGCGGAGCTTGCGGATGGCGGTATTGATGCCGTGCTCGGTGTCGACGAAGACCTCTCTCGACCAGAGCCGCCCGGCGATTTCCGAGCGCGTCACCAGGCGGCCCTCGCACGAGGCCAGCAGGATCAGCAGCTCCATGGGTTTGCGCTCGACGCGCAGAGGATGGCCGTTGCGGCGCAGCTCGAAGCGGCCGCAGTCCAGCTCGAACTCGCCGATTTGCACGACGGAGCCGGGCAGGGTGCCGGGCACGGGAACCTCCTGCGCGGGGGAAAGGTTGCTCCAGTGTGGCACGGAAGCGCGGGATGCGAAAGCGCTTAGCGGTTCACCAAATCTTTACCTCAACCTTCACCCGCGCTTCCTTGCGTGCGCCTGGTCCAGTGCGGTTTGCTTCGGCTCCTGGCCGGCGATCCCCGGCTGAGGAGGAGAACTCGATGCGGACAACTTACTTGCGTTTTGTGGCATGGATGGGCGCGCTGGCGCTCGCTTCGGCCATGGTTCCCGGCGCCGTGGCGGAGTGCGGCTTGCCCAGCAGGCTGATCAAGCCGATGGCATGGCAGCCCCAGTCCAGGGGAGCGCAGCCGACGCTGCTCCGGACGGCGTTCGACGCGGACGATGAGGGCTCGATTGTGGGCATGTGGCACGTGCTGTTGACGGCGCATACGATGAACGGACAGGCGATTCCCAACACGGTGATCGACAATTCCCTGGCGGTCTGGCACCGCGACGGGACGGAGATCATGAATTCGTTGCGCCCGGCACAGGACGGAAACTTCTGCCTGGGCGTCTGGAAGCGTACGGGCCAACGCAGCTACCTGCTCAACCACATTCCCTGGGGGGGTAATGTATTCGACCCCGCGGCGCCGCCGGATGCGATTGGAGCGCCGCAGGCAGGGGTCCAGATCCTCGAGAACGTTACGCTGAGCGCGGACGGGGATTCGTATTCGGGGACATTCACGCTGCAGGCGTACGACACTTCCGGGAACGTGTACGCGTCGTTTAGCGGCACGGTTTCGGCGAAGCGGGTGACGACGAGCACTCCGTTCAGCGATCTGCTTTGAAGGTTTTTCAACCCTGAGAACTGGACGGCGGTTCCATGGAGCTGCCGTCTTTTTTGTGCAGAGTGGCGGGGTTGTCAGGCGGCGGCGAGGGTGTTGATGTCGCGGATTTCGAGGACAGGGTTGGGGTAGCCTTTGGCGACGGCATTGATCATGGCGCGGCCGACCTGGCGCATGGTGCTGACGTGCTGCGGCGCGAAGAGGCGCAGCAGCAGGTAGAGCGGGCCGATGACGCGGTAATAGCCGTGGACGTTGCGCTGTCCGATGCGCGGGCGCATGAAGCCGGGTCGGAAGTTGTAGGCGCGATCGAAGCCGCAGCGCAGGAGCGCGTTTTCGGTGCGGCCCTTGACGCGGGCCCACATGAGGCGGCCTTTTTCGGTGCTGTCGGTGAGCGCTCCGGAGACATAGATGAAGGTCATGTGCGGATTGACGGCACAGAGGGCTTTGGCGAAGCGCAGCGTGGTTTCGTAGGTGAGCTGGTTGTAGAGAATCTCGGTCATGCCGCGGGAGGAGACGCCGGCACAGAAGAAGCAGGCGTCGTATCCGCCGAGGTGGTCGGCGAAGCGGTCGATGTCGAGGAAGTTGGGGACGATCAGTTCGCTGAGCTTGGCGTGGCGCAGGGGCGAGGGGCGGCGGTTGATCATGAGCACGTGCTCGACGGCGGGGCTGTCGAGGCACTCGAGGAGCACGCCTTCGCCAACCATACCGGTGGCGCCGGTGAGAATGATCCTGAGGTGATCTGGTACCGGCATTGTACGGGCGGGGAGGATGCGGTGATTATCGACTAAGTTGGGCCGTACGTCTCTCAAAAAATCCACAGCATGGTGGAGGGCGGAAGAAGGGATTGGGGCGACTGTGCCGTGGCGGGAACCGGGTTGCGGGACGGCGCGTATCGTTCAGGAGGCGCTGGTGGTCCCCAGGACGGCAGTGGCGTCACGGCCAGCGAGATCATGCAGGTCGCCGGTGCTTCGGTGTGCGGCGGGCCTGTGCTCAGGGTGACATTATGCAAAACCTTCGCCAGGACATTGCGTACGCTTTGCGTCAGATGCGTCTGTCGCCTGTATTCACGCTGACCGCCATGCTGACGCTGGCGCTGGGGATCGGGGCGACGACGGCGATTTTTTCGCTGATCGACACGGTGATGTTCGTGCGGCTGCCGGTGAAGGATCCGGGGAGCTTGTACCGGATCGGCGATGGGCAGGACTGCTGTGTGGAGGGCTCGCCGCAGGAGAACTGGGGGATGTTCTCCTACCGGTTCTATCAGCAGATGCAGCAGAACACGCCGGAGTTCGAGCAGCTGGCCGCCTTCGAGGCGGGCGGGATGGTGGTGAGCGCGCGGCGGAGCGAGGCCGATCGCGTGTCGAAGCCGCTGGGCGGCGAATACGTGAGCGGGAATTATTTTTCGACGCTGGGGATTGGCGCGTCGGCGGGGCGCACGCTCGAGCCGGGCGACGACACGGCGTCGTCGGCTCCGGTGGCGGTGATGAGCTATCGGACGTGGCAGCAGCAGTATGGTTCGGATCCGCGGCTGGTGGGATCGACGCTGATTCTGGATGGGCATCCGTTCACGATTGTGGGGATCGGGCCGCGCGGGTTCTTTGGCGAGACGCGGCGGGCGAATCCGCCGGATGTGTGGATTCCGCTGCATCAGGAGCTTCTGTTTCATGGCAAGGACCAGGCGCTGCTGTACAAGTTCGAGGCGTGGCTGCGGGTGATGGGGCGGGTGAAGCCGGGGGCTTCGCTGGCTCCGGTGGGGCCGCGGCTGACGGCACTGCTGCGGCACTGGCTGGTGAGCGACAGCGGGATGCCGGCGGAGTGGATGAAGGACATCAACGCATCGCTGCCGAAGCAGCATATTCAGCTGGTGCCGGCGGCGATCGGCGTGGGCGTGATGAAGAGCGATTACGCGGACAGCCTGCACATCCTGCTGGCGGTGTGTTGCCTGGTGCTGCTGATTGCGTGCGCGAACATTGCGAATCTGATGCTGGCGCGCGGGGCGGCGCAGCGGGCGCAGACGTCGGTGCGGCTGGCGCTGGGGGCCTCACGAACACGATTGATGCGGCAGGCTCTGACGGAGAGCGTGGTGCTGGCGGTGCTGGGCGGTCTGGCCGGGCTGGCCTTTGCGTTCGGCGGCGTGAAGCTGATTGTGGCGATTGCGT
>DASSKX010000019.1:0-5871 GCA_035689925.1 Acidobacteriaceae bacterium | reverse complement strand
TGGAGGGGACGGATCTGGTGGTGTGGCTCGAGCGGCAGGCGAGTGGGCCGGTGCGGGTGGAGTTAGCGCCGGTTCCGGACAGGCATTAGCCTCGGCGGCTGAAGCCGTTTCCGTGCGCAGCGCTTCAGAGTGTGCGACCTGAAGGTCGCACCTACCTGGGTTGCGCAGGGGCCGTCTGTCGCAGCACTCTACGGCACGACTGAAGCCGTACCCTGATACATAATCGGCGTGCTTATTGAGCGGTGAGGGCGGGGGCGACTCGGGACTTCTTCACCGGGACCGTTGCGCCGTTGGTGTTCTTCGGCGGGGCGACGGATTCGCGGATGCGGAGTTCGGTCTTGAGGACGACGTGGCGGATGGGGCTGTTGCTGTCAGCGACACGGTCGAGGGCGAGTTGCGCAGCGGCGGCACCGAGTTGGTATCCGGACTGGTAGACGGAGGAGAGCGGCGGCGAGGTGGTCTCGGTGAGGTCGAGGCCATCGAAGCCGATGACCGAGATGTCGTCGGGGCAGTGCAGCTTCTCTTCGTGGATCGCAAGCAGCGCGCCGAAGGCGATGAGGTCGTTGCCGGCGAGGATGGCCGTCGGGCGCGGGAGCATCTTAAGCAGGATCTTCGTCTTCGCGTAGCCACCGGAGCGGTCGAAGGTGGTCTCCTGGAAATAGCCGTGGGGCGACTCGATTTTCGCGGCTTTGAAGGCGCGCCTGAATCCCTTGAGGCGGTCCTGGGAGTTGGTGAGGTGCATGGGGCCGCTGATGACGGCGATCTGGCGGTGCCCGAGGCCGATGAGGTAGTTGGCGGCGTGGAAGGCGCCTTCGGTGTTGTCGACGATGACCGAATCGCCAGCCCAGTTGCGCGGGAGGCGGTCGACGCAGACGACGGCGGCTCCGGCGCGGCGGTAGGACTCGGCCTGGGCGGTGAGGTCGCTGAAGTCGGAAGGGATGACGATGAGCCCGGACGGCAGATAGGTGCGCAGGGCGTTCAGGTGCATCACTTCCTTGCTGTGGTCGTTGTCGGTGTTGCAGAGGACGAGTCGGTATCCGTTGGAGAAGGCGACGTCTTCGGCGCCGCGGACCACTCCCGGGAAGAAGGGGTTGAGGATGTCCGGGATGATCATGGCGAGGATGTTGGTCTTGTCGCGGCGGAGGCCGCGGGCCAGCTGGCTGGGCTGGTAGCCGGTGGCGTGGACGGCGTCCATGACGCGCTTGCGCAGCGGCTCGCGGACGCGGGCGGTGCCGTTGAGCACATGGGAAACGGTGCCCAGCGACACGCCGGCCAACTCGGCGATCTTTTTCATGTTCGCCATGGGGGTGTTTGCCTTCTTTCGGAGCGTGCGTCCCTAAATGGTTTCAGACAGGATAGCAGCGGGTGGCGGATAGCGGATAGCGAGCCGGTAGTCGGTAGTCGGTAGTCGCAGTCCGCAGTCAGCAGTCAGCAGTCAGCGGTCAGCAGCGATGCAGCATGGGTCATCTTCAAAATTGCTCCGAGGGTTGGGCCGGGATTGCGTTTTCTCTTTTTTGGGGTGATCCCTCCGCAAGCATTTGATTCGACGAGGTGTGATGGGCCGGGATCCCCCGGTAAGCATTTAAAAACAAAATGACGGACTTTGTTTGCAAACGCATGGAGGGGGATGGCCGGATTCCGCAAGCTGAAAATGCCTCGCGCATGGGCGAGGCATTTTTCTTTCTCTCTATTTTCAGGATATCGCGTTAAGGGCAGAACGCTCGCAGGTTTGCTGGCGGACAACGCGTTTGGAATGTGGGAGGACACGGAAGTAAGGGTTGACAGAAAGGCGAGCGACCGAGCGCCAGCTGTGAGGTCCCAGGGCGGGCAGTGCATGAATGATTCGCTCAATGCTCCGGGAGCGGGAACTCAGGCAGTTGGTCTCAGGACCGTACTCTGCGCATTCGCGTGCAAACCCTTTCTATTGGGGAGCGCCGTGCGCGAGGAGCACCTCGGCGGTGGCTCTCTGATGGAAGTCCCAGGCTCCGCGCAGGGGTGTGCAACCGAAACGCGTCCGCGCTTTCAGATCGGCGCCGTGGGCGATCAGGAACTCCGTCATCTCGACATGGCCGCGAGCCGCTGCCCAGTGCAGGGGCGTGTTGCCGTCGTTGTCTTTGGGACTGATGGCGGCTCCATCCTCGAGGAGCTGACGCGCAGCATCCATTCTGTTGTCGTATGCGGCCCAGTGGAGAGGCGTATCTCCGGCGAGGGTGCGGGCGTTGATGCTGGCCCCGTGGGCGATGAGGAAGTCGGCCATCTCCGCCTGATCGCGATCGGCGGCGATGTGCAGAGGGGTGAAACCATGCGCGTCGCCGGCGTTGATATGGGCTCCGTGATCGAGGAGCAGCGTGGCGACGGCTACGGAACCGGTGGACGCCGCGCCGTGGAGGGGCGTCGCGCCCTGACTGTTCCTGGCGTTGATGTTGGCGCCCGCGTCGAGGAGGGCGGCTACGGTGTCGGTTCGTCCGGCCCAGGCGGCGGTGCTCAGGGGCGTGAATCCATCCTCGTCGCGGGCCTCGAGATTGGCACCGTGCTCGATCAGCACAATCGCAACATCTGTGTCGCCGCGGCGGGCGGCTCCCAGCAGGGGCGTGTAGTTGCTGAAGTTGCAGCGCTTATCGATCGAGGCGTGGTGGCGGAGGAGGGCCTCGACGGCGGGTACGCTGTCGGCTCCTGCGGCATCCTGCAACGGGGTGTTGGCACGACGATCCAGAGCATCGATGCGGGCGCCGGCCTTGAGCAGGGCCTCGATGGCGTCTGGATCGCCGGCGCTGGCGGCGACGTGCAACGGCGTGGCTCCGTCTTTGTCGGTCGCCTCAAGGCCAGCGCCGTGGGCGACGAGAAGCTGGATCATGGTGATCCGCCCTTTGAAGGCGGCGTGATGCAGCGGGGTCCAGCCGCGCGAGTCGCGACAGTTGATCAGGTGGGCATTAGTTTGGAGAAAAGATTCCGCGGCGGAGGGTTCATCGCCGGCTGCGGCTTGTTCCAGGGCATCGCAGGCGGCGTGAGCTGAGGTGGCGGGGGGGAGGTCCGGCGCGTTCTCTGCGGCGGAAGCGGAGGCTTCGATGCGGGTGTTCCAGGGAATGCGATTCCACGCGCTGTTGGGATCACGAAGCAGGTTCGCATAGATGACGCGCATTTCGTCGCCATCGACACGGGTCTGGCGGAGGGACCAGAACTGGCGTCCGACAAGATAGTTCTCGCCGAGGTCGCGCCAGGAGGGGAACGATTGCTGAAGGATCTGAGCGGCGTGCATGACGCGCGGCCAGGCGTCTTCCTCGCTGATGTATCCGGCGGCGACGCCCCAGCGGCACAGGCTGATGTAACGCATGTAGTCCCATCCGGTGAGGCTCTGGGCGGAGTATTTGCTGTAGTAGCGGCGCGCGACGAGGATGCTGTTGGCATCCTGCGCATTCATCTGGTGAAGGACCGCCTGCAATTGATCGGGAGAGAGGTTGGCGGCGCGGGCGCCGAGTTCGGAGAACAACTGCCGATGGCCACTCTGGTCGATCCATTCGAGGGTGCGCAGAAGCTCGTCGCGACTGGAAACGTCCCAGGAATCCTGCAGCAGCCGCCGGACTCCGATGACGCTGCCGCCGGAGGAGAGGGTGCTCACGCCCTCGTGATTGAAGGTGGCCAGCAGAGCAGTGGTCGCGATTGCCCAGTCCCTTTGGGCGCGCAGTGAAGCTGGAGTGGCGGAGTGCGCGACCGACGCGAGAGCTCCTTTGGCAGGGGCTAGCGCCGTGGGTACCAGCACGCGGCGATTGAGACGATCGCAGCGGACAAAGCCGAGGTTGCCGGAGCTGTCAAAGCCGGAAACACCACACCAGAAGCCGTCGGCGGTGGCCACCGAAAACGCGATCTCCACCGACTTCCAGGGAGCGAGCGAGGCGATCACATCGCTGTCTGCCGACATCTCGGCATACACATTGAGGGAGTTCGACTGCACGCTGGCGTGGCCGGACTCCGCTCGCAGGAAGGTGGGGACCAGGAGAGTGATGAGAACCAGGAGGGCGGATGATTGCCGGCGTGCAGCCATAGGAGCCTCGGAAACTCGAGCAGTGGGAACAGTTCCCGTTGATGAATGACCGCGGCCGATGCTCGCGAGCACGCGAGCTGGCCGTCTGACGATAACTAGCCGCCGAAACGGTTTTCTGACTTCTAACTGCTGAACAGATTGGGGGTCCGTACAGAGTAGAACGAATCCGGAGAAAGGTGGAACAAAAAAGGTGCAGGAAGCGGGCCGCCGGATCGATCAGGCACCTTTGCCGGAGAGGCGGGACTTTAGTTCGTCGGCCCAGTTCACGACGACATGGAGGTCGGTCGGCGGTGTGTCGCCGAGTTGCTGGATCATGATGAAGTGATGGCCGTCGGGAAGCAGTCCGTAATCGTGATGTGTGAGCAGAAAGTTGCCCTCGAAGAGCACGCGCGCCTTGCCGACGGCGAGCGCTGGGTGCGTCGACACGTCCACGCTCATGAACTTCGTCCTGTTTCGAAAATAAAGCTGGGACCCGTTGGGAGCCCAGACTGGCTCGCGGCCTCCGTCGGTTGAAACCTGAACGCGTTCGCCGGGGCCTGGGTAGGGCTGCACATACACCTGCGAGGCGCCGGACTGCGCGGAGACGTAGGCGATCCAGTGACCGTCGGGCGAGAAGCGTGCGTCTTCCACACGCGCTACGCCGGGGAACATCTGGATCGGCTGCGCGCCGGTCTGGACAGCCATTCTCCAGAGCGCCGCGTCGTTCGTCGCCGGAGAAAAGGTGCTGAAGAGCAGCTCTGTGCCGTCGGGAGAGAAGGAGTCCGCTTCCGCCCATTGGCCGGTGTGGAGGGTTTCCGGCGGACTGCCGCCATCGGCGGCCACGCGATAGAGGCTGGTGGGGTCGGTGTAGATGATGCGGGTACCGTCGGGCGACCACAGGGGATCGCCGCAGTTGCCTTTCTGGGTGAGACGAGTCAGCGCATCGCGGTCGCGGTTGTAGATCCAAACGTCGGCGCCTCCCTCTTCGACGATCGTGGTGGCGATGCGCCTGCCGTCAGGGGAGACGCTCAGGTCTTCGAAGCCACGGACCTGCGATCCGAGCGGCTGGACCTTACCCGCGGTGTCGACGCTGACCAGACGGAACGCGGTCTGCTCCCCGCCGGTGAGGTAGATGAGGGTGCCTGTGGAGGAGAGGGCGTAATCGGCGGCGCCGAACCATTGATCCCAGGCGATGCCGTCGATGAGAGGGACGGCCGGGCCGCTGACCTTCAGGCTGGAGGCAGCAAAGGGAGCTCCCATGAGGACGCCGCCGCGCGTGAAGACGAGGTAGCCCGGGGCGAGGTAGCGCGCGTTGGAGCCTTCATCCATGAGCACGGTGCGCTTGCCGGTCCTGAGGGAATAGGCTTCGATGCGGTAGTGCTGCGCCATCCAGGAGGCGTTCGCGGTGGTGAACAGCAGCGTCTGATTGCCGGGGAGCATTTGCGGCCAGAGGAAGGTTGCGACGTTTTCCCCATTGGCGGCTTGCACGACGACGGCAGGAGTCCCGCCCTCTTCCGGGACGCGCAGGATTTCGGCTTTTCCGGCGACAGCGAAGTAGATAAATCCGTCCTCTGCCCAGGAGGCGCCGAGCGGGTTCGGAATCTGACAGAGCGTCACCGGCGGACCGCCATCGGAGGAGACCTTTTTGAGCGAGCCGTCGGAGAAGAATCCGATCCAGCGGCCGTCGGGCGAGAAGAACGGGGCTATCGCTCCCGTGGTCTCGGGGAGTGGCGATGGCGTGAGCTGGTCCAGCTTTCTCAGGACCAAAGCAAACGTTTGTGTCTTAGGAGATTCAAGGTCTTCGCTCGTTGCGACCGGCGCGTTCGCCAGTAGTGCGATGTAGGCGACGCGTG
>DASSKX010000018.1:0-3891 GCA_035689925.1 Acidobacteriaceae bacterium | reverse complement strand
GAGTTTCTGGCGCTGAAGACCTACTGGATGTCGGGCGTGCTGGGGGCGGGGCAGCCGGTGTGGATTGCCGATCCGCGGGACGCGCAATACCTGAACACCACGGCTGCTGAGCTGTTGCGGATGGCAGGCGATCTGGCGCGCCAGGGGACGATTGCGCTCGATGGGGAGTATGCGGGCTCGACGCCGGCGCTGATGGCGCATGCGGACGAGTACCGGGCCAGGCTGGAGGCGGCGCTCGCCGTGACGCGGCCCAGCTTCAACGAGCAGATGCGCGGCGGCCACACGAACATGTAGGCCGCCGCTGTATCGGGCTGAGTATCCCAAACTAGGGCTGCTGCGACGTGGCCTGTTGCGTCGCCGTCGTGGGCTTTGCTGCTTCCGGGGCGGGCGAAGGGGCAGACTTCGGCGCTGTGGTTTGGCTGCTCTGGGCCTGCGGGTTGGCGGGTTTCGCCGGTGGCGGAGGCGTCTTGTCCTGCGACTGGCCTGTGGCTGGGGCGGTGGACGGCTGGGTCGGCGGTGGGGCGGGCTTCTGATCGCCTTTCGGTTCGGGTGTTGTCGCTGAGCTGCTGTTGCCCGCGGGGGCAGGGGTGGTTGCTCCGGGAGCGGGAGCGGTTTCGCCCTCGTGATAGGCGGGCCGCGGTGCGGCGTGCTGCGCGGCGGCTTCGCCGGGCGGAGGCGGCAGCGTCTCGGCGGCGAGGGTCACCTGGTTCACAACGGTTGGGTCGTCGCGCAGCTTGAGGTAGAGCGCTCCGCTGGAGTGCGGGACGGGGAGGACGTATCCGGGGAAGCCGTCAGGCACCTGCACGGGGTTCGAGAACTGCGGGTCACTCGAGACGGAATCGACGAGGAAGAGATTCGATCCGCTGAGGCGGCACTGCTGATCCGGCGCGCTCGGGCACTTCAACGTTTGCAGGGTGGGCAGGCGCACCAGGGTTGCGAGCGGCTGCCAGTCGCCACCGATGCCGTTGTCGACGACACGGAATTTGAGCGGGCCAAAGGCTGATCCGCCGAACGCCTTGGCGGGGTCGAGGGTGACCAGGGCGATCTGGCTGTCCTGGAGGGTCATACCGCCATTGTCGAGGCTGAGCTTCGCGGTGAAGACGCCGTCCTGGGTGGCGACTTCGATGTGCTCGGCGCGGGTGAAGGACTTGGGTGACTTGGCGCGAACGGAGAAGCGCAGCTTCGCATCTTGCGGCAGCTCGTCTTCATTCGCCAGCTGAATGTTGCTGCCGTTGCTGGAGGCGGAGGTTTGGACGCTTTTGCCGAGGAGCTCGACGCCGGGGCGCGGATCGGTGACGGTGGCATCGACCTTCAGCGTGCGTCCGTCGGTCAGCGTCACTTCCGCATCGGTGGTGGTGCCCTGTTTCAGATTGCCGGCGGCCTTCGCGTCTTTCGCGACCATCGGAAGCTCGTCATCGCCGAGGGTGGAGTTCGCGGGGCCGGGGGTGAAGAGGACGCCTTTGACGGTGAGGGAGGCGACGTCTTCGAGGCGGCTGCCTTTGAGGACGCCGTTCGCATCGCCCGCGTGCAGGGTGAAGCTGTTGAGGTGTCCGGCTTCGGCGAAGGCACGGAGCGGGATGGTCTGCGCAGTGACGGTGCCGTACTGCTTGACCTGGAGCTGCAACGGGCCGGGGTGCGCCTCCTTGAGGGGAACGGTGACGGTCAGCTCGTCGGGGCTGGTCGCCTTCCACTTGGTCTTGATTTCTTTGCCGGTCGAGTCTTTGACGAGGATCGTGTCGACGCAGCTGGCGTCGTCGGCGGAGAGATGGATGGTGTCGTCGCGGCCGACGATGAGGGATTCGCGGTCGGTGGCGGCGAGCTGCCAGCTCTGAGCGTGGGTGTTCTGGAGGCGGAAGGCGGGGCCGTCGTATTTTTCGAATCCCCAGTAGCCGTGCAGGGAGGCGCTGATGGTGTTGTCGAAGTCGGAGGCGCTGAGATCCTTGGCTTCGAGGACGAGGCCTCCGGCGATGGGATCGGGCCGGACGGGCTCGTCGATGAATTTCCCGGCTTTGGTCTTGAGGCGGAGGCTCAGCTCATGGACGTAGCCGGTGGAGAAGACGAGCGGGGCTCCGTCGACGGCGAGGACAAGGGAATTCTTCTCCGCGCAGTAGTCCTGTTTGGAGTCGACGGGGTGCAGCGGCGGCGGCTGCGAGGCTTCGACCGCGGGCAGCGCGGTCACGAGCACGGACTTGGGATTGTGGAAGGAGGGCGGCGTGTTCAGCATGAGGCGCAGGGCGTCACCTTCCTGGCGTCCCATGGCAGGGATGTACTGATATTGCGCGGTGTGAAAGCCCTCGAGGATGCGCGCCATGTCCATGACGGAGCCAATGTAGGGGCTATAGAAGCCATACGCCGCCGCGGGCGTGTAGCTGAGCTGGCCGGCGAGATCCGCTGCCGGGCCGGAGGTGAGGGTGCTGACGATGGACTGGCTGTGGCCGTCGTTCAGGATCATGGAGTCCTGGCCCTGCATGAGGCAGACGGCCTGGAGTTCCGGAATGCGGTCGAGGCACTTGTCATCGACCTTCATGCCGAGGCTGCGGGCGAGAAGCGGGGCGGCTTCCTTCAGCTTGTCCGGATCTTCGGCGTTAAGCTTGCGGATCGCGCCGAGGTAGGCGTCGAGGCGGGAGCGGTCGAGCATGGCCTGATTCAGGTCCTGAGAGGCGCGCACGAAGGCACCGGGCCGGCCGCGGACGGCGTTGACGAGCGTATGGAAGTCACCGCCGGTTTCCGGCGCAAGAAAGACGACCACCTGCTGCGCCCCCTGAGGGACGGTGATGGTGAGGCCAGTCTTTTCGGTCTTGCGGTTCCAGGTCTCCTGGCGGAAGAACCAGTTCTCAGGAGGAGGGTTCGTCGATCCGCGGAGGAACGCGGCGACGAGCAGATAACGCGCCGCCTGCTGGTCGGGCAGATCGGCTTTGATCCAAACCTTGTCGCCCGTGGCGAGGTTCGGGACCTGCGCGATGGGAAGGGTCTTGCCCGCCCGCGTGATTTTGACTTCGAGCTTCGGACCCGTCAGATCAAACGGCGCGGCATCGGCCAAGGCCGACAGCGCTGCCGCCAACACTACTCCTGCAGTGAAGCAAGCACGAACCCATCGATGTGCCATTTCAGTAACCATTTTAGGACTGATGATCCCGCATCGCGGGCGGGAAGAGAAGGGTTTCCCTGGGTTTGCTGACGCATTTCGGTGCAAAAGGTTGTGGGTGAATGGCTTGGCTGCGGGAATCGGGTGTTTTCTTCCCGGATGCCGTGAGGTTTTTACGCGCCATGGATTGCGGGGTTGTCATCGAAGCTGGAGGAGGGCGCTATGGATCTGAGCCGTCGCCGATTTAGCCAACTGCTTACTGCGCTGGGACTCGGGCCGGCGATGTCCGCGTTTGCTCGTGAGGGCGAGGTCTCGGGTGCGAATGGCCGGGCGGGCGATCCACAGATCCTGCGGCTGTCGCGCAACGGATGGGTGCCGAACAACGAGCATCTGCCGGTTCTGCTGTATCGCGGGGCGGTGCGGGCGGAGGGAGACGATCCGGCGGCAAAGTATGAGGCTCTGTTCACGCGGAACGGATGGCCTCCGCAGTGGCGGAATGGCGTCTACAACTTTCACCACTATCACTCGACGGCGCATGAGGTGCTGGGGTTTGTGGCGGGATCGGCGCGACTGGTGCTCGGGGGAGAGAACGGACACGAGGTTTCGGTCGAGCCGGGAGACGTGGCGGTTCTGCCGACGGGAACGGGGCATTGTTGCTTGTCGGCGTCGCCGGATTTTCTGGTGGTGGGGGCGTATCCGCCGGATCAGCAGTGGGACATTTGCCGCACAGCGCCGGATGCGGCGGCGCAGGCGCGGATGGAGCGGCTGCCGTTTCCGCATACTGATCCGGTGTCGGGATCGGCGGG
>DASSKX010000017.1:0-2178 GCA_035689925.1 Acidobacteriaceae bacterium | reverse complement strand
GGCCGCCGCTGTGCCGGCCGTTGTAGACGCCGTTGCAGACGACCATCGATTCAGGGTAGGCGCCGTCGAACTCGACCGTGATGCGCTTGCCGGCGTCCTCGGCGGGCAAGTCGAACACGCGGCGATACCAGCCGACGCTGGTCGTCGGGTAATCGCGGCCGAGCGGATAGAAGCCTTTGCTGGTGAGCCCGGGATCATTGGTGAAGGGAAGCTCGATCGCCCAGTCGTGGGGCAGATCGATGGCGCGCCAGTCGCTGTCGTCGAAGGCGACCGAACTGGCAGGCAGGAAATCGCCGGTCTTCTGGAAATTGCCGGTGCGGCCGCTGCCGTATCCAAAATCACGGTCGGGATTGTTGGCGTCGCCGAAATGAAAGCGCCAGCCAAAATCGAGAAGGAGACGCTCGCGTCCGCCGGCGGGCAGCGCAGCGGCGTTCGGAGCAGGGGCGGAAGCGGGAGCGTCCAGTTCGCCTGGGAGAACGGCGGCGTTGAGAGGAATCATTCCATGCGCAGCAGCCGCCGCAGCAGCAGGGGCGAGCAGCCCGGCCTTCAGGACATCACGACGTGATACCGGTTTCATTTGTTCTCCTGAATCGAATCTGGCAGAGGACCCGCCACTCCCCATTTCGCCGATTGCTCGACGGATGGTTTTGAAGCCACGCCAGTATATGACGGAGTACGCGACAGGCGGCAAGCTGCCGAGAGGCAATGAACAAATTGCGCATCGTGGAGTGAAGAACGCCAGAGGCGTGCGCTAGACTGCCACAGAGCTTCCGCGGCATGAACGCGAACGCCGGAGGGGCTCCTGACGAGCAGAGATATGCAGGCCCATTTTGCATTCGGAAAAACGGGACTCACGGTTTCGTTGCCACCAGGACCGCAGTACCACGTGCTGACGAGTCGCAGCGCGTTGGCTCTCGAGAACCCTGCATCCGCCATTGAATCGGCGCTGGATCAGCCGATCGCTGGTCCTCCGCTGCGAGAGCTGGCAGCGGGAAAGAAGAGCGTGGCCATTGCGGTGTGCGATATTACGCGTCCTGCCCCGAACCGCCAGACTCTGCCGCCGCTGCTGAAGCAACTGCATCAGGCGGGAATCCCACCGGAAGCGGTGACCATCCTGATCGCGACGGGGCTGCATCGTGCGGCGACACCGGCGGAGCTGGACGTCATTCTCGGGCCGGAGATTGCGGCGAAGTACCGAGTGGAAAACCACCACGCTCGCCGCAAAGAAGAGCAGTGCCCGCTCGGGCACACGCGCCGGGGTACGCCTGTCTGGATTGACGCGCGATTTATCCGTGCCGACTTGCGGATCACGCTCGGATTCATCGAGCAACATCTGATGGCTGGGTTTTCCGGAGGCCGCAAGCTGGTTGCGCCAGGGCTTGCCGGGGAAGACACGATCAAGGTGCTGCATTCTCCCCGGTTCATGCGGGAGCCGGGTGCGACAGAGGGATCGATTGAAGACAATCCGCTGCACGCTGAGCTGCTGGAGATCGCGCATATCGCGCGACAGGATTTCATCCTGGATGTAACGATGACGCTCGAACGCGAGATCTCGGGTGTCTTCGCCGGCGATCCGGTGGCGGCGCACGCGGCCGGTGTCGCGTTCCTGCGGGAGAGTTCGATGGAGCGCCTGCCGGAGCTGGCCGACGCTGCCATCACGAGCGGGGCCGGTTATCCGCTGGACCTGACGTTTTATCAGACCGTGAAAGGCATCACCGCCGCGCAGCATGTGGTGAAACCCGGTGGCAGAATCCTGCTGCTGGGAGAATGCGCGGAAGGGATCGGGTCGACGGAATTCGCGGAGATGCTCAGGAGCTTCACCGGGCCTGAGCCGTTCCTGCGCGCGATCACGGATTCCGAGGTGGTGGTGGATCAGTGGCAGCTCGAAAAGCTGGCGCTGATGGACCAGCGCCACGAACTGTTCTTTTACACGCCGGGAGCGGAGAAGAGCCGGCTGGGATCGCTTGCGGGAAAGAGCTATCAGGACATCGATCTTGCGGTGGAAGCCTTCGTACAAGGTTTGCCCGCGAAGGCGCGGGTGGCCTTGATTCCCGAGGGACCTTACGTCTTTGCTGCGGGTCCGGTCCCGGCTGAAACGATACGGAACGCGTAGCGGGCAGCTCGACAAGTTACGAGAGGAACGGTCGTTTGCATGGCTTTTCCAGCAGAACGCGTTCC
>DASSKX010000016.1:0-2313 GCA_035689925.1 Acidobacteriaceae bacterium | reverse complement strand
ATGGTCCCCGCCACTGCGACGACGACAGCGTACAGGAACTCGCGGCGCGCATTCGGACGCGAGACAAGGATGAAAAGAAACCCGCCCAGCGCGAACAGCGGCGGCAACGGATACAGCCACATGCGGAATGGCCGCGGCCGGTTCGGCTCACGAATGCGCAACAGGATGACTCCAACCTGCTGCAGCACATACTGCAGCACGATGCGAATGACCACCAGTGCGGCAATCGCCTGCGCCAGCGTAAGAAAGCAAAACGCCGTCGCGACCAGCCCCAGAGCCAGCAGCGAAAGGTCAGGAAAATTCCGCCGCGGGTGCAGGTGTGCAAAGACCCGGAAGTAGTTGCCGTCCAGTGCCGCCGCATAGGGAACGCGCGAGTATCCGAAGAGAAGCGCGAAGACGGAGGAAAGCGCAGTCCACATGATCAGCAGCGCCATGACCTGGGCCGTCGTGGAGCCAAGCGTGCGGGCAACCATGTCCGCTACAACCGTGCGCCGCATCTCCGCCGCCGGGATCACGCCAAGCACGCTGATATTCATCGCGATGTACAGCGCGGCCACCGCAGCAATTGAAAGCAGCACCGCGCGCGGAATGGTGCGGTCCGGATCACGAACTTCTCCGCCGAGAAAGCAGACGTTGTAATAGCCCCAGTAATCATAGGTGGCGATAAGGGTGGCCGATCCAAGCCCCGCGAAAAATGCTGGAGACAAAGTAAGCGCGTGCGGGGACATGCGCAACAGATGCGGGTGCAAATGCGTGAACCCGGCGGTGATGACAATCGCCATGGCACCCATGACCCCCGCAAACAACACCCAGGCCATTCGAGCAATGGTGCGCACATCGCGCCACAGCAGAACAACGAGCAGCATACAGACCGCAGCAGCGAGGAAGCTGGTCCGAGGAATATGGAGGAGTGTCCCATGCAGACCCGGAAAAACAAACGCGGCATACTCGGCGAAGCCAATGCAGCCGGACGCAATCGAAAGCGGCGCGCTGAATCCAAGCTGCCAGATATAGAGGAAGGAAACAAAGCGGCCGCCGCGCTCACGCCCATAGATTTCGCGCAGAAAGACATAGGAGCCGCCGGCTTCCGGCATCGCCGCCCCCAGTTCCGCCCAGACCAGCCCGTCGCACACGGCGATCAGTGCCCCCAGAATCCAGCCGAGCAGCGCCTGGGATCCGCCCATCGCCGCCACGATCAGCGGCAGCGTGATGAACGGTCCCACGCCGATCATGTACATCATGTTCAGCGAGACGGCGCTGGGCAGCCCGATACGCCGCTCCAGTTGCGGCGCTATCGCGGGCGGCACGGTCGTCGGCACGTCGGAGGCCATCTCCTGACTTGTACCAGATCGCACCACGATACACTGAGTTTTCGTTGCTTATGGTGCGCTGCTTCAAGTTGTTCGCTCTCCGTGAAGTTGGTTGTGCTGTCGTTGTGCTGGCCCTCTGCGCCGTTGCCTTCAGGGCCGCAGCGCAGGCCGTGCCCTGGCGCACGCAGATTACCGCCTCTCCCGATGCGCAGACGCTGCCGCAGGATCGCGGCGCAGACGGTCTGGCGCAGACGCTCCGGAAGCTCGATACCTGGGGCAGCCTGCTGTTCATCGTGGCCCATCCCGACGATGAGGACGGCGGTATGCTCACGTACGAATCGCGCGGCCACGGCATCCGCACCGGCATCCTCACGCTCAACCGCGGCGAGGGCGGACAAAACGCGATGTCCGGCGAGAGCTACGACGCGCTGGGGCTCATCCGGACCAATGAGCTGCTCCTCGCCGATCAGTACTCCGGCAGCCAGCAATTCTTTACGCGCGTTGTCGACTACGGCTTCTCGAAGACACTCGACGAAGCTCACGACAAGTGGGGACGCGAACGGGTCCTCTGCGACGTCGTGCGCGAGGTCCGCACGTTTCGTCCGCTGGTGCTGGCGTCCACCTTCACCGGAAATATCACCGATGGGCACGGCCAGCACCAGGCGTCCGGCGAGGCAAATCAGGAGGCCTTCCTCGACGCCGGCGATCCAAAGATCTGCCCGGACCAGATCGCCGAGGGGCTGCGTCCCTGGTCACCGCTGAAGGTCTACGCACGCGTGCCATTCTTCGGCACCAGCAGCCGCGGCATCTTCGATTACGCGACCAACAAGTGGTCGCCGGTGCGCTTCTACGATTACGTCACGAAGCAGTGGACGAATACCTTCCCGGCGCCGACCCTCGAAGTGCCTGAGGGCACCTGGGATCCGATCCTCGGCGAAACGTACCTCCAGATGGCGCGCACCGGATGGGGCCTGCAGAAGTCGCAGAACGGCGGCGGAACGCT
>DASSKX010000015.1:0-2021 GCA_035689925.1 Acidobacteriaceae bacterium | reverse complement strand
ACGGCGCTGGCAATGGAGCTGATGAATGGCTCGAATGCGGACTTTGCCATTTGCGGGGGGGACCACATCTTTGAGGGGCTGGTTTCCGGACGAGAGGGCATTCTGGAGCAATATGCGTTGTATACGCAGCTCGAGAAACGCCTGAAACTGCCGATCTGGCATGTGCTCGGAAACCACGACGTTGCCGGCCTGGTGAATACCACGATCGACGAGAAGGATCCAATTTACGGCAAGGCTCTGTTTCGGAAGACATTCAATACGCCGACCAGGTACACCTTTCAGCATAAGGGAGTGCGCTTCGTTGTTCTCGATGCAATTCAAATCGTGGGAAGGAACTGGATCCCTCGGATCGACGATGCGCAGCTCGAATGGCTGCAGGATACGCTGGATGCCCAGCCCGAACTTCCAACGATTATCGTGAGCCACGTCCCGCTGGCTACCGGCATTGCAAATTACTATCCTGGATCGGAGGATCCCGCGTTTCATGGTGTGGCAAACAGCCGGAAGATTATTCCTCTGATCGAGCGTTACAACGTGATCGCCGTACTCCAGGGGCACACGCATATCGTGGAAGACGTGAAGCGTCACGGAATTCACTACATTACCGGAGGTGCAGTGAGCGGGAACTGGTGGCACGGCACGCATTTCGGCGATCGCGAAGGCGTGATGTTCGTAACCGTAGAGGGCGGAACGGTGACGACAAGCTACGCACCAACTGGGTTTGCGAGTGTCGATCCCCAGAACAGTTAACCGCGACCAGGGTTCCAATCAGAATGCCGGCATTTCAGCCGGCATTTCTTCGTGGACTCTGCTTCCCTGCTCTGCTGAGCGCCTTAGGCGGTCTTTTTCTCGCCGAGTGCCTTGACGCGAGCATTGAGGCGACTCTTGTACCGGGAGGCGGTGTTCTGGTGCAGCACGCCTTTCTGCACGCTCTTGTCGATCGCGGACACGGTGGCGCGGTACTGCTCAGCGGCGGCCTGGGTATCGCCCTTCTGGATGGCTTCACGGAGGGCGCGCAGCGAGCTGCGGACACGGGTACGGTTAGCGCGGTTCACCGCGGTCCGGGTTTCAGTCTGACGGGCGCGCTTGAGCGCGGATACATGGTTCGCCATGAAAAAGTCTAATCTCGCTTTCGCAAATGGATGCAGGCAGACAGAGCGCGGACAGCGCATCCGCCGCAAAGATCAAGTTTACGGGAATGGAACGAATGGGTCAACGCGGCATTTGGGAGCCAATTCAGGGCTTTGCTTTGCTGAAGGTGACGCAGTACAGCTGATTCGGCCAGTCTTTTCGGATCGAATCCACCTTGAAGCCGGCGGTGGTGAGTTCGTCGATCAGTACATTCACCGGGATTCCGTGTCCGATACGGTTTTCCGGGACGCCTGGAGGACGGGATGATCCCTGCTCCGGCTCTTCGTCGATCACGGCCAGGTGCCCCTCGGGTCGGAGAGACCGCAGCAGGCTGGCGCCCATTTCTGCCGGCTTTGTGAAGTGGTGATAGACAAGGCGCATGAAGATGGAGTCGCAGCAGTTTGGCGGAAGATTGGTGTCCGCCGCGGAGCCGTGGACGACGACGATGTTGCTGTGAGCGGCTGCGATCGCCTGCAGATGAGAGAGCTTTTCAGGATCAAGTTCGTTCGTGTAGACCTTTCCGGATGGGCCGACACGCTGTACAGCATCAAGAGTCAGCTGCCCGGCGCCTGCTCCGATTTCGGCGACGACACTGCCCGCGCGCCAGTGCAGCAATGACGCCAGCTGATCCGCATCCTGCTGGTACAGATTCTGCGCGAAGCAGCATGTGCTGACGGCGACGGCGACAAGGAGCAGAAAGGAACGGCGCAGCATAGGGCGAGAATTCCGGACAGGAAGCCGGGCTGACCGGCTTCCCTGTCTGAGGCTACGGCATGACGCGGATCATGACCGCGGCGTGGCTTGGGACCTGGGCTGTGTAGCTGCCGCGCTGATCGTTGGCGGCCTTACCGGACCAGAGGTCGTGCACTGTGGCAGTGAGGTGGTCAGGG
>DASSKX010000014.1:0-2371 GCA_035689925.1 Acidobacteriaceae bacterium | reverse complement strand
GGTAAGCGGCGATTCGGCAGGATCCAGTAAATCGCGAAGAACATGCCGACGCTGAGGAACGCCACGGCAATCTGCAGGAAGACCTGGTGGATGAATCCGTAGACGATGTTCTGGGTATGCCACCAGAAGAGCACCGTCAGGATGCCCGTCTGCGCCGTCGCGACCGCCACCGCCGCCATCGTCATCAGCCCAATCCCGAACGCCAGCCCCAGCGAGACGATCTGGTTCATCAGATACGACCGATTCCTGCCGACGCCCCAGACCCGGTTCAGCGCCACCTCCAGGGGCAGAAAGACTCCCGTCGAGGAGATCAGCAGCATCACGACCGACGCAAACTCGACGCTGCCCCGCGGATGCACCAGAAGCGACATGTTGCGCACGACGAAGTCCTGATTCGAGGGAAGCACGTCGTGCAGCATGCCGCTGATCGAATTGACCATGGCCGTCGAGTGAAAAACGCGGCGTGCCACCGTGAACATCATCACGATGAAGGGGAAGATCGACAGGATGGCATTCGCCGCCACGCTGAATGCATAGGTGTGCACCTCGGTCTCGCCCAGATAACGAGCCAGCGACATCAAGGTCGGCCACGCGCCGGTGTTTGGCCGCACAGCAGCGGCTTCAGGAGATGACGGGGCGACCGCGTCCGCTTCGGACGCAGTATCGAAAGTAACCATCGCGGGGGGTCCTTGAAAAAATCGTAGCACCCGCGGCCGCGCCCGGCCAGAAATGCCTCTTTGCCATCCTGCCAAAGTCACTCGAGGGGATGCTACTTCAGTAACTCTGCACAGAAGATCGGGCGATCAACAGAAATTTTGCTTGATTTCACAGCGGTTTCCTGCCATAACAAGGGGACACTTTCTCTGGACAGAGAAAGAGCATTGGAAGGCCGTTTTTTGATGTACCTGCATTATCGCTTTCGTGATTGTCTTACCCACTAAGCTGCCCAGGCCGCCGTGCAGGCGGACAAAGGCAGCTTTTGGTGTCTCTGCGCTGAGTTACTCAAGTGACGCGGCAACGAAACTACCGAGACGCTCACGGAATCCCGAGGACTAACAACGAAGGAGTATCCAGGTGAAAGAGCATGGCGTAGTGAAGTGGTTCAACGGAGCAAAGGGCTACGGGTTTATCCAGCGGTCCAGTGGCGAGGACGTGTTTGTGCACTTCTCGGCGATTCAGGACTCCGGTTACCGGACTCTGAACGAAGGCGAAGCCGTCGAGTTTGAGTGCCAGCAGGGTCCCAAGGGGCTGAGCGCAGCCAACGTGGTGCGCAACTCCGCGTAAGAAAAGTTCGAGAGCAGCACGGCGGTTTTTCCCCGGAGCCGCCGCTGTCCTCCCGGCATGACGCAGCCGGGATGCCTCGACGGGCACTCTTCGATCCAGGACATTGCGATCCTGCCGTGGCTCCTAGCCGCGCACAGGATTCGTTTGCTCCGAGCCCGCGTGACGCAACGCCCATTCCGCTGATTCGGCGAGCACCGGATCCGGATCGGCCGCCCACGTGCGCAGAATCGGCTCGAAACCGCGTTCTCCGCTGTTGCCCATCGCAATCGCGAGGTTGCGGCGGAATCCTGCGAACTTCGCCCGGCGCACCGGGCTTCCGTTAAACCAGCGCTCCCACTCCGGCTCATCCATCGCGGCCAGCCAGTCCAGCGCTGGATTCACCAGCGGTTCTCGCGGCGCCAGCTGAGCATCGGCGCCGATCGGCGCACGCCTGTTCCAGGGACAGACGTCCTGGCAAATATCGCACCCGAAAATCTGCCGCCCGATCTGCGGCCGCAACTCCTTCGGGATTGGCCCGCGCTTCTCAATCGTCAGGTAAGCGATGCAGCGGGTCGCATCCATTTGCCGTGGGCCGGTCAGCGCCCCGGTGGGGCAGGCGTCGATACAGCGCGTGCACGATCCACAGCGGTCCGCAGCGACCTGAAGGCCGGCCCGAGCGCCGGCTGGCTCCAGCGACGTCACGATGACGCCCAGGAACATCCACGACCCCAGTTTCTGGTTCAGGATGCAGGTATTCTTGCCGGTCCAGCCAATGCCGGCGTACCGGGCATACACGCGCTCGACCACCGGACCCGTATCGACGAAACAGCGCGACTCAAACGGCCCAGCCTCGGTCGCAAGCCGGTCGCGCAGGGCCTCAAGACGGCGCAGCAGCACCTTGTGATAATCCGTCGGGCGCTCACCCTTGCTGCTCCAGGCGTAGCGGGCGATCCAGCCCGTGCCGGGCGGCGCGGGATCCGTGGAGCGCGGCTGGGCGGAGTTGTAACTCGCCGCGCAGACGATCACCGATCGCGCCCAGGGCAGTGCCTCGCGCAGTGACGAACGCACCAGCGCGCCGGCTTCGTTGCGGCGCTTCAGATATTCCATC
>DASSKX010000013.1:0-3502 GCA_035689925.1 Acidobacteriaceae bacterium | reverse complement strand
AGCCAGACACAGTCGATAACCATGCGCGTGTTACTGACGTTGTGGAATTGGCCGATCCCTGCTGCAACTGCAGTGAAATCGCGATAGCTGACCCGCTCTCCATCACGCGATGCTCAATTCGTGGTGTTAAGGTGGACTAGCTCATGCTCAATTTCCTGACTTCGGACGCCTTCCGCCGCCTCCGCACGTTATTCGAAGCGGCTGGTTACAATGAGCCAACTCTGCGGAAACAACTGGGCGCTGCGGAACTGCCGTCGCGGGAGCTGCGTAATCGCGCCCGTCTGCTCGACCGAACATCGACGCATTCCGAACTGAACGCACTGCTCCGCTGGTTCTGGCTTGGCATGCCGCAGGAACGCAGGTACGCGGAAGAGGTGCTGTCAACCGAATTCCTCTCGCTTCTCATCGAGTCCGGCCTGCTGGAGGGCGGCGGTCAGGATCTTCGGGCTCCGGTCCTGCTGCTTCCCTTCGACGGCTTCCTGGTCGCCGCCGATCATCCGGATGCTCTCGAGCGCAAAGTTGCGGATCTTGTGCTCTGGCCTAACCCAACCAGCAAATTCCTGCGCAGGTTCTCAATCCAGCGCCAATCGCGCGCGACACTGGACCTCGGCACGGGAAGCGGCATTCTCAGCCTCCATGCGTCGCGCTTTAGCGATCGCGTGATCGCGACAGACCTCACGCCCCGGGCCGTGTCCTTCGCGCAATTCAACCTGATGCTCAATGGCGTTAACAATGTCGACGTCCTGCGCGGCGATTGTTTCGCTCCGGTCAGCGACAGGCGCTTCGACCTGATACTCTCCAACCCGCCGTTCTTCATCACGCCCCAGGCCTCGTACGTTTTTTGTGACAACACGATGGAACTCGATGGGCTCTGCCGTCGACTGGTCAGAGAAGCTCCCGCCCATCTTGAGGAGGACGGATATTTGCAGATGCTGTGCGAATGGGCTCAGGTCAGCGGCCAACCGTGGGAAGAACGCATCGCCGAATGGCTCCAGGGTACCGGCTGCGATGCCTGGGTGATGAAAGGCCTGACGCAGAATCCTGAGGAATATGCGCAACACCGCATCCGCGAAACCTCTGTAGATACTTCGCAGGACGCATCGCTGTATGCCGAGTATATGAACTACTACCGCGAGCGGAAGGTTGAAGCGATCCATGACGGTCTGATCGTGATGCGCCGCCGCGACGGCCGAAATTTCATTCGGATCGAGGAAGTGCCGACGACGCCGTCCAGCGGTGAACTGGGGAAAATGATCCTGGCGACGTTCGCTGCACACGATTTGCTGCGAGAACACGGCTCCGATGACGAGATGCTCGCGATGCGTCCAAGCCTGACCACCCATGTCCAGCTTGAGCAATACTGCAAACCCGCGGACGGAGGCTGGCACTCTGAGGCTCTGAAGCTTCGCCTGACCAGCGGCTTCCCATTCCAGATCGACGTGCAACCAATGGTGGCGAATTTTCTGGTGAGCTGCGACGGCTCGCGGACTCTCGGGTCAGTCGTCCACGATATGGCGGCCGAGTCTGGCGCTCCTCTGGACAAGGTGCAAGCCGAATGCATGAAGATGGTGCGCACGCTCATTGAGCGTGGCTTCATGACCGCTAATCCGCCCTCGCAGGCAGGATGAGTCGGCACAATCTTCGCCGCCGGCGCTCGAAGTTTGTGGCAGACTGATGATTACACGCAGGATACGTAGAGCAGGGAGGCCTAAATGCCGAAGGTGATGGGGAATCTTCGCATCACGACTGTTGCTGCATCACAGGGTGCGCGGCCCCATTTCGAGCTAATGTTCGTGCCGTATGCGGGTCGGCTAGCAACGAAGCCCGCAACCGTGAACACCTATGACGAACTCGTCGCATTCCTGATGGACCTCAAGTTCAGCGAAGATGACTCCACGCGCTGGGCCGGGAAGGCTCGAGCGCAGGGCATCATTCTCATCGACAGCTTCGAGCGTCCTGATTCTCTGCTGCGCGAAAAAGGATTGCTGGCCTGATCGGCTCGGCTAGTGAGCCTTGATCAGGAATACCAGCACCAGCAGCACAACCAGCAGCAGAAACGTATTCACGATCATCAGGTACGGCACCATCGATTCCAGCTTGCCCTTGGGAGCAGGAATGGCCGGCACCACAGGTACGGGGATTTTCGGAAGGACCGGTGCTGCCGCAACAGGCGGAGGCGGAGCCGCAGCCGGCATGCTCGGGATCTTTGGGGGTACGGGTACAGCGAGATGCGGAGCAGCCACAGCGATCGGCTGCACGACAGGGGCTGCCGCCGCGTGAGGAGCAGCCTGCGGAGCAGGCGCAGCTGCTGCCGCTCCAATCGCCGCATCCATTTCCGCTTTCGAAATCATGCGCGTGAATTCGCCAGGGCCGCTTTTCACCTCCGGCGCAGCAGCAAACGTTGCCGGGGCCGGCGCGCCGGGCAAGGGCGCACGCGGTTCATCGGCGAGTCGTCGAATAAACTGCGTCACACCGCCCGCATCAGCCTGTGCCGGCGGCGCCGGTTTCGGCTCGGGTGCGAACGACCGCGGCTGTGCCTCCACGCGATACGGAACGACTTCCTGCTCCTGCCGCCCCGCCTGGCTCGGGGCAGAACCCAGCGACGCGATGAGGCTGGTGACGCTCTGATCTGTGCTCTGCGGTGTGTCCTCGATCCGCGGAATCGGCTCGAAATTCACGCTTGCGCTCGGCCTCCGTTCCGGTGCAGGCGCTGCAGATGACGTCGGAGCAAATGGCGCCGGCGGCTGGGGCGTGGACTTGAACAGTTGCGTGAAACTCGATTCCCCTGAAGCAGCGTCGGACATACCTGGCGCGGAGAACCCTTTCCCGCCGGCCGCCGGTACTGGAGCCACTGGCGGCTTGAAGCTCTCAGGCTGAGGAGAAGATACTTTTGCCGGTTCCGGCCCGCCCTTCACGAAAAGCCTTGTAAACTCTCCCTGCTCCTGCCGGCCAGGCGGCGGCCCTCCTGCCGGAAGAGGCCGAGTTGATCCTGCCGGATTCGAAGCCGCTGGAGCGGCGTCGCTCGGTTTGTCTGCCTGGTCCCGAAAGAACCGAGTAAACTCCCCCGTCGCGCCGGCCACTGGATCCGCGGGCGGCGTAGTCGCAGGCCCATTCGTGCGCGCCGAAGAAGGTGCAGGCGCGCTACTGGCAAACAGCGGTTCTGCTTTGGAATCCGTTGGGTTTTCGGGCGGTTTCTGGTCGAAGACCCGGAGAAACATGGCCGTCGCGCCCAATGGGTCCGGCTGCTCCGGCTCCCGTTCTCCTGGATTTGGCTCTTTAGTCATCTGCTCCTGCTCGTTTCATCCGGGCTCGATCGTATGCGAAGATTACACGCCCTGCTCTTTGGCAGTAAAGCATCATTTCGCTCCTTCCGGACTCGTGACTCTGTTGAGCCCACGAATTGCGAACTCATCCACGCATTCCACCCCGGTCGGATAAAATTCAACTTCCCTGACAAGCTCCGGAGTGAGTATGCTCTGGAGAATTCACAAAACAGTCCGTA
>DASSKX010000012.1:0-3995 GCA_035689925.1 Acidobacteriaceae bacterium | reverse complement strand
CGGCCACCAACCGGCAGAGCAGCGCCGACGCAAAAACGCAGCCCGTCCCATGCGTCGACGTGGTGTCCACCCGCCGCCCCGGAAACCAGACCACCTCGCCCGCAGAGGTCCGCAGCAAATCATCCGGCGGATCGAGATGGCCTCCGGTCACGACGACGTTCAGCCCGCCAGCCAGTCCCGCCAGCCGCCCCGCCTGCTCCGCAACCTCCTCCCTTCCGCTGACCCGTTCCCCTGTCAGCGCAGCCAGTTCATCCACGTTGGGAGTCACCCAGCCCACCAGAGGCAGCAATTCTTCCCGAAGCAGCCGTATCCCCTCGGGATCGAGGAGCGCCGCCCCTGAACTCGACACCAGCACCGGGTCGAGCACGATCCGCTCCCGGGCAATCCCCGCATCCCGCAGAAAACGCGCGAGTTCCGCGACGATGTCCGCCGACCCGAGCATGCCGATCTTCACCCCCGCGATGGGCATGTCGTCGAACAGGCACTCCAGGGTGTGCCTAAAGATTTGTGCGTCGGCGGAGTGTACTTCCCGGACACCCTGGGTTGACTGAACCGTTATTGCCGTGATTGCCGACACGCCGTAAAGCCCATGAGCCGTAAAGACTTTCAGGTCGGCCAAAATCCCCGCCCCGGCCGAGGGGTCGAATCCCGCGGCGGATAGAACCACCGTAGGACGCCGCGTGGCACTGTTTGGTGCCTTGACACTCCGGGTTCCTCCGTTCAATCCTCTACTCCTCCTCCACGATCAGGCAGCACACGCTGCTGATCGGACATCGTACCCAACAGGTCCGCGGTCTCGCAGTTGGGCGGTTGGGGCTCAGGGAATTCCTGGTCGTTGGGCATCCCTCTTCCTGCCGTCAGAGGGCTATCACAGAATATGGGCTTTTGGCAAGCCCTGAAGAGAAATAAATCTAATTGTTTGTTTGACTTAGCTGCCTCTCATTTCTAGAATTTGAGGAGTATGTCTATGGATGCTAAGGAACGCGCGGAAGGCGCGAGTCGACCTCGACGTTGGCTCACCACAGCTGGCGCTCTGATGGCCATCGTGGTGGGCGTTGCCGGTGCTCAGGCAGTTTCCCCGGGCGAGCACTTCAGCCCAGGTCCCAATACCAACGCGGCCCCTGCGGCTCATGCCGAGAGCCGGCCTGTGAAGCGGCACCACTGGTACCAGAAAGGCATTGCCTCCTGGTACGGCAAGTTCTTCCAGGGCAAGCCGACCGCGAGCGGGCAGCCCTATAACGAAGACGCCATGACCTGCGCGCACCGAACCTTGCCGCTTGGGTCGCTGCTCCGCGTCACCAACCTCCGGAATCACCGCTCGGTGGTCGTCCGCGTGAACGACCGCGGGCCAGTTCCCGAGGACCGCGTCATTGATGTTTCCAAAGCCGCAGCCGAATCCCTCGGATTCGAGCAGCGCGGCATCGCCCCGGTTCGGGTTGAGCTGATTGCGCCCCCTCAAGTCGCGCAGCTCGACAACTCCGACTCCTCGGCTCGTTAATCCTCTCCAGCCGGATCCTGGCACCTGCGCCGCAAGGCGCGGAACATGATTTGCTTTTGCCGGGATCTGGCGGGCTCCCCAAACAGGCGTAAGCCCCGCTGTCCAGGCGGGGCTCATGTCCGAATCGGGCTGGTTGGCCGGGTTCTTAACCGTTGGGCAGGAAGTACGCCTCGATCGCCTGCATCAGGGACTCGCGGTCGAGGATCGGCTGGCGGTCGGCGTACCGCGCCGCCCAGCACACCTGGTTGATCAGATCGCGGGGCTGGCAGCCGCGGAGTTCCTGCCCCAGCTGCACTCGGATCGTCTTCGCCAGATCCTGAGCCACCTTGGGATCGACGGCGAGCTGCCGCGACCGGGCAAAGCGCAGGAAAATTTCCACGAACTGCTCTTCCGTCGCCAGGTTGATCTTGATTTTCGTCTGCATGCGGCGCAGGAAGGCCGCGTCGACCAGTTCGTCCGGCTCGAGGTTGGTGGCGAAGACCACCAGCATCTCGAAGGGAATCTCGATCTTCTTGCCGCCTACCTGGGTCAGAAAGTCGATCCGGCGATCCATGGGGACGACCCAGCGGTTCAGCAGCTCGTCCGGACGGATGCGCTGGCGGCCGAAGTCGTCGACGATCAGCACGCCGTTGTTGGCCTTCATCTGCACCGGCCCGGTGTAAAAGCCCGCCGTGCCGTTGTACTGCAGGTCGAGCATTTCGATGGTCAATTCGCCGCCGACCAGAACCGAAGGCCGCTGGCAGCGTACCCAGCGATCGTCGGCCGTGCCCTCCGACCGCTCCACCTGCTTGTGCAGAATCGGATCGAAGACAGAGATGATTTCGCCGTCGGCCTCAACCGCCCAGGGCAGCCAGACGTCATCGGCAGCGAGCACGCGGCACATGGTCTCCGCAATCGCCGACTTGCCCACGCCGGCCGGCCCGTGCAGGAAGATGGACGCGCCCGAGTTCAGCGCGATACCGATCTGCCAGAGGGTCTTCGCGTCCAGAACCATGCCCTCAAAGGCGCGCTCGATGTCTTCCCGATGCACCACCGCGTGGCGAACGCTCTGCTTCCGCACCTGCTCGACATAGGCCGGCAGCGAGATCGGCGCCGGGCCGGTGTACTGGCTGGCCGCCAGCAGCTCCAGTGCGCGGCTGCGGCCCTGGCTGGTGATGGCAATCTCGGCGACGTTGCCCTTCATGCCCGTCACCTGGCAGAGCAGGGCGGCGCGCATTTTGGTGAAGACTTCATTGGCCACGTCATAGCTGACCCGCATCTTGCGGCCCAGATCGAATACCGAAAACGGCCCGGCGGTGTAGAGAATCTTCAGCGCCAGATCTTCGATGATGCCGCTGCGCACGCCCAGCTCTTTCGTCGAGCGCGGCCGGTGCTCCGGCCCCAGCGGCGCCGCTTCGGAGGCGAAATCCAGATTAGAAAGAAATAAGCTCTTGTCTTCTTCTGTTTCTCCGCCCTTTTCCGGCGGCCGAACACCCGACGAGCTCTTGCGCAAACGACCGTAGCGTTCCGCTGTAAATTCTGTAGGCACGAGAGACAACTCCCCTGAGACTGATCACTATATAGAAGGACCGAAGCCTAAAGTAACCAACCAAAAGAGCCAGAGGAATCCCTCTCCCGTGTTAGTGGGGCAAATCTGCCAGCGCTTTTGCTTTTCCCGTGGTCCGAAGTTGTGACAGTATGGCAGGCATGGATCCCAGGCTCATCATCGCGCTCGATTTCCCCGAAGCCGGCCCGGCGCTCGCTTTGGCCGAGCGCGTCGAAGACTACTGCCGCTTCTTCAAGGTAGGCCTCGAACTGTACCTCGCCGAAGGCAACGCCCTGGTCCATGAGCTGCGCCATCGCGGCTATTCGGTCTTCCTCGACCTCAAGCTGCACGACATCCCGAACACCGTGGCCTCGGCGATCCAGACGGCGGCGGAGACCGGCGCCACCATGCTCACCCTCCACGCCATGGGCGGCCCCAGCATGATGGAGGCAGCCGTCGATGCCGTCGAGAAGATCGAGCGCGCCCCGCTGCTGCTCGCCGTCACCGTGCTCACCAGCATGGATCCTGACCAGCTCGCCGCCATCGGCATCGATCGCACTCCGGCCCAGCATGTACAACAGCTGGCAGCGACTGCCTACGCGGCCGGCATTCGGGGATTCGTCTCGAGCGCGCAGGAAACGGCGCACCTGCGGAGCTATTTCCCCTCGGCTACGCTGGTCGTCCCTGGCATTCGCCCCACCGGCGCGCAAGTCGGCGATCAGAAGCGCGTCGCCAGCCCCGCCGGGGCCATTGCCGCCGGCGCCGACTATCTCGTCATCGGACGGCCCATCACCCGTGCCGCGGATCCGGTCCAGGCCGCGCGCGCCATCATCACCGAAATGCACGAGACCATCCCTGTGCCGGACGGCGACTAGCTCTCTCCGGCACACACCGACCTTACGGAATTACAATCCCGAGCATGTTGCGCCACGCCGCTCTGCTCGTCCTCGCCGGCTCGCTCTGCGCTCCGAC
>DASSKX010000011.1:0-3747 GCA_035689925.1 Acidobacteriaceae bacterium | reverse complement strand
CGCGTGATCTGGTGAGGAGGTACAATAGCCGATGCCCAATTTGTGGCCACCCGGGGTTTGACATAACCGAGCGGCGAAGGGGACTGCCATGCGCTTGGTGTGGTACGCCGACCTTCGTCATAAAGACGGAGGTGCTCTGCTGCCAAGCGTGCGGACATCGTTTGGAGCGTTGCGCAACACCGTCGCCGGCCGCCGACCCCGGACAATGCGAGGTCTGCAATCCATAAGACATGGTGTAAGGCTGGGTGATGGGACTACTTCAGCTTTTGACCCAAAGCGCCTGTTAGGAGGAGGGCAGAGCGTGTCCGCTCTGCCCAGGTACTTCAGACATCCACCTGCTCAGCGATAGCAAGGGCGTCGTCCACCTCGATTCCGAGGTAACGAACCGTGCTCTCGATCTTTCGGTGGCCCAGCAGGAGCTGGACGGCCCTTAGGTTGCCGGTTCGGCGGTAGATGAGGGTGGCCTTCGTCCGCCTCAGCGAGTGGGTGCCGTAGAAGCTGGAGTCCAGGCCGATTCCGCTGATCCAGCAGGAGACGAGCCGGGCGTACTGCCTCGTTGTCAGCGGCCGTCCGGGAAACCGCCGGCTCGGAAACAGGTAGTCGCCGGGCTTCTTGGCGGTCTCCTTCATGTAGGCATCAATGGCTTCCCGAGTCTGCTCCGTGAGCTCGAATCTCACGGGATGTCCGGTTTTCCTCTGGCGCACGGTGGCGCGATCCAGGGCTGCCCCATGCGGAGCGATGTCCTCGACCCTCAGGGTGACGACGTCGCAGCCCCGCAGCTTGCTGTCGATCGCCAGGTTAAACATCGCCAGATCCCTGAGGCGGCCGTCTACCTGGAGCTTGGTGCGGATCGACCAAACGTTCTTGATCCGCAGCGGCGGCTTCGAGCCGATCATCTTCCCCTTGTTCCAAGGGGCTTTGGTCGCGGCTGTAGCTTCGTGGGTGAGTTCGGCTTTCATACTCGATCTCCTCTGTTAGAGAGGCCGATCAGCATGCGCCCGAGGGCAGGGGTCCCGGAATTTACGTCCGCTTCTCGGGCGGATCAGACGTGATTGGCCGAGGCGGGTGATCGGTGGGTCCGAAGTTGACCCGAGCCGGACTCAGCGGCGGAGTGGCTGGACGTCCGGTTTGCGGAGTCGGGCGGACCCGGCTCCGCCATCGGCGACAGCCACAATTGGCCGACTGTGTTGAAGAAGTCCTCAGTTGCGACGCAGCCGGGACGTGGCGTCGGTGAGATCGCCCGATTCTTTGGGTGCGCCTGGAAACGGGTGACCGCGCCTTCAACATTGATCCACCCGCGTCGCCTTAAGCCATCATGCGGAGGCCTTGCCTCTACCGCGGAGAAAACAGTGGCCCCGGCAAGGATGTGCTTGGAGAGCTTGACAGCTAAGGCCGGAATTAGGGAACAGAATCGTCTTACGGCGGACAACGGCCGGCTGGCGTGCGCTGGGATGGACTATTTGTTCCATAAGTAAAGAGAATTATCGATTCGCCAAAGTGCAATGATCAGCGTACGTTGGTACAGCATTAGGAAAACACTTTGGCATTTCAGGTACCGTCGTCAATCATCCCAATCAATGAAGCTGCTCGCATGCAGGCGGTGCGTCGGTATGACGTTCTCGACACCCCGCCCGACGGCGCATTTGATCGCGTAACAGCAATTGCTGCTCGAATATTCGATGTTCCCATAGCCATTATTTCAATCGTCGATCACGATCGCATTTGGTTCAAATCTCATCACGGCCTGCCGGTCGAGCAAATCGACAGAGCGCCGGGGCTTTGCGCCTCAGCGATCCTCCACTCCGATCCTTATATTCTTGAGGATGCGTCCAAGGACGTTCGCTCTTTGACGAACCCTTTGGTTGCCGGAGAGTTTGGCCTCCGTTTTTACGCTGGCGTTCCGCTCCACACTCATGACGGCTATAATCTCGGCACGCTCTGCGTGATTGATAGAGAAGTCCGACCCATCACTGAGCGGCAGATTGAGGACCTTCGGGACTTGGCAAGTCTCGTCATGGACCAATTGGAGTTGCGTCTTTCAGCACGCACGGAGCTTGAGCGCGCGACCCGGGCTAATGAACAAGCGAATTTGATGGGCCGCGAGATTGAGCATCGCGTGGCCAATAGCCTTCAATTTGTTTCCTCAATCTTGAGATTGCAGGGCAGGCAAGTGCCAAAGGATGTGGCGGAGAACTTTGAAAAGGCCGCTCATCGCGTCGGAGCCGTTGCCCGTGTGCATCGGCATTTACTTGACGAGGAAAATGTAGCGTACGTCTCCGCTCTCGCGTACATAAGGCGTTTGTGCGGGGATCTTGCCGACATTCTTGGTGTACCAGTCGCCGTCGATGGCGACGAAGCGCAGTTGACCACGAAGACTATTCAGTCCGTGGGTTTGTTGGTTAACGAGCTTGTTACGAACGCAGCAAAGCACGGCGCCGGAACAATTACCGTTAGCTTCACCGCTACGAAATCAGATTGTAAATTAGGCGTATGCGATGAGGGCAAGGGATTGCCACCCGGCTTTGATTACGCCGCTCAAAAAGGCTTAGGCATCAAGATTATCGACGTCTTAGCCAAGCAACTCGGTGGGGGCGTGACGACTAGCTCTAATGACGGCCGAGGAACATGTTGGGTGGTCACTTTTCCGCGCAAGGGCGACATTTCACCCGCCTCGTAAGAAGCCTTACGGTGACCTCTTCTGGGCCCTGGCGGGCATCGTGCGGCTGCTCTTACCGTCACATTACAGTACGGCAGTGGACCTATCGTTCGAATACAGCCTTGGAGCCGAGCGCTCGAAGTGCGCTTTCGCATAGCCGGTCGGGATCTCGCTCGCCGAGCTTGGCAGCCGCGATAATGCGTTCGACAATGACTCGTCTGACCAAGGGCGGTTGCCCTTTGTCATGAAGCGGCTTGTGCGCCCTCTCAAACCCGCTTCTGAAGACAAGGCACGTCGGCGGGTCGAATCCATTGCTCGGCTCCCTGCCGACTAAAGTTTTTCGCGTTTACCGGAACAAGTGTCCGCCCGATGACTTATTGCCCCGCACCCGGGGGAAGCATGGCAGTAATCCTGATTGTCGAGGATGAGGCACCACTATTGGTGCTGGCGGAGTCGGTGCTTCAGCAGGCTGGGCACGACACTCTCTCCGCAGGAAGCCTTGCCCAAGCTCAAGCCATTATCCACTCAGATTCGCAATTCGATCTCGTCTTTACGGACATCGGACTGGTGGACCAGAGAGAGGGCGGCCTCCAGGTCGGCCAGAGTCTGGGGGAGGCGAGACACGGCATCCCGGTCCTCTACACCAGCGGCATGACAATGACAGATGGCATGTCTTCGCTGTTTGCGACGCCATCCGAATTTCTGCCGAAGCCCTATCGGGAGAACGAGCTTTTGGATGCGGTCGACCGCTTGCTTGCCGAACGGACGCATCAGCCACCAAGGAAATGAAGTCGTCTCCTAGCTGATCGACTGACTCGCCGTGCTGGCGCTTCTGGTCCTGTGAGTCAGGAACTGGGCCTAAGCGGCAGTCTGACGACGGATGCGCGAAACACCTCAAATTCGGCTACTCCAGATCAGCTCAGTGGCCTGCACCCAGTTTGGATGATACCGACTTAAGCGAACCCGGCCCTGCGCTCGAACTCCATAGGGCTCAGATAACCGATCGTCGAGTGCCGCCGTCTCGCATTGTAGAAGCGCTCGATGTAGTCGAACACATCGGCCTTCGCCTCGTCTCTGCTTCTGTACGTCTT
>DASSKX010000010.1:0-3191 GCA_035689925.1 Acidobacteriaceae bacterium | reverse complement strand
CTGCAGCGCGAACAGCAGGACCGCGCCAAGTTCAAGGCACCCGGACAGCGGCAGCACCTTCCACGCAAAGGACGCCAGGCCTTCGTAGGCCAGCGGCTCCATGCTGACGCGCAGCGTGCATCCGGTGCCGAGCAGCAGGAGCGTGGCGAACATCAGGTTCCGGCTCCAGATGCCGCGCACGCCGGCGAAATGCGGCAGAATGCGAGGTCCAACGGTCATCACCATCATCGCCGCGAAGCCGACGGTCAGCGCGTGCCGCGATCCGCCCCAGATCCCACCGTGCACATCGGCCCAGGCTGCCCAGATTCCGAGCAGGGAGGCCGCAATGCTCCACAGATACGCGATGCGCAGAAACACCGGGAAGCTGCAGTGCAGGCCGATCGTTTTCGCCGGGCGCTGAGCGTGCTCGAACACACGCATGGAGATGGCGGCGAGTATGGCCGCCAGCGCGAGCAGCGGCGCCATCACGCGCGTGAAATGCACCATGCCGAGCGCCACGCCCACCACATCGATGAGCACGGCCATTTGCAACAGCCTGCCCCGCACTGGTGCGGCTCCGAGAAAGATAGGCAGCCACCGCGCAGAGAATCCCCACACCAGCGGTGCGAGGAATCCCCAGCCGAGCAGAACCAGAAAGCTCTGGTCGAAGCTATGGGGAATCTCCGGAGCCGAACCGGAGAGGGCAAGCCGGATTCCTTCAACGAGATTGATACCAATCGCGAGCAGCAGTGCGAAATTGCTCAGCAACACCGTCTGCATCCACGGCTCCATGCGCGGACGCTTGCGTGCGCCTTCCGGGGAGTTAGGCAGCTTGTGCTGACGCGCAGCATGCAGAAACAGCAGGATGGCCGCGAACTGCAGCACGCCTGAGATGGGCAGAGTGATCCGCCACTGCCACAGATATCCGGCGGCGAGCCAGTGCAAAACAAGGCCCGCCGTCCACAACACCCAGCAAATCGCCGGGAGGCGTCCGCGGTTCGCGCGGGTGTGTGGCTGCGAGTAGAAACCGATTCCAAGCACGAAGCTGCCAATCCAGCCGAAGACCTGGGAGAAGCCGTGGGCCTGAATCCATGCCGCCGAGAGAGAGCCGAGTCCGTGATGCACGCTGATGGCGAGCAGATTCGTGAAACCAAGGACAGTCCCGGGCAGGACCATGAAGAACAGCCCTGTAACGATCCAGCAGCGCAGCAGCAGGCTTTTGCGGCGCTCGAGGGCGAGAAGCGCTGCGCGGTCATCAATGATGGGGAAAGCAGACATGGGGCACCTGTGCTGAGAGTCGCAGGCGCGGAGCCCGGGAGCAGTGACATTAGTCACGGGGACTGGTCGTGGAGCCGGAGCACCTTCGCGGCTGGCGCTATGGATTGCCTTCCAGCAAGGCTGAGAGGGCAGGCAGGTCGGGCACCACGATGCTGCGAGCGCTGACATGAACCAGTCCCTCGGCCTGAAGGCGCATAAGGTTACGCGAGACCAGCTCGCGCACGGTGCCGAGTTGGTGCGCTATTTCCTGGTGCGTGCCAGGGAGCTCGAACTCCAGGCCCTGCGGCGTCTTTCTGCCGGCGGTCTGCGCGAGGCGCACAAGAGCCGCGACGAGGCGCTGGCGGACCGTGGTAAACGAAAGCTCCTCGATAATCCCGACCAGACGGCGCAGCCGTGCTCCGACCACGGCGAGCATCTTCAGGGCAACCTCGGGGTGTTCGAGGCAGAAGGCGCGCAGGTCCTGGCGGGAGATGAACAGGATCTGCGAATCGTCGACGGCGCTGACCGACGCCGGGTAGGGTCCGCCGTCAAAAACAGGCAGCTCAGCGACGGAACTCCCCGGACCCTCGATGGCAAGCACCTGCTCGCGCCCGGCGGCGGAGCTTTTGAAGATACGCAATTTGCCGGCATCGATGATGTAGAGGCCACGGCACGGATCGCCTTCGGAGAACAGCAGTTCGCCCGCGGAGAAATGGCGGCGCACGAAGCGTGCGGCGAGCAGGCGGACTTCCTCGGCGGACAGTCCGGAGAACAGCGGAACGGCGGCGAGCGACGAAGAAACGCTGGCGGCTTCTGCCATGCGGCCAATTCTAAACAAATGTCCACGACGAGTGACTTAAGTCGCAGCGGCAAGGCCGCGCCTGAGCGACGGTAAAGGACAGGAGGATGTATGACGACAGCTGAAACCACTGTCCGCGATATCGCGCTGGAGAATCCGGCGGCGATTCGCGTTTTCGAAAAGTTTGGAATCGATTATTGCTGCGGCGGGCGCAAACCGCTAGCCCAGGCCTGCGACGAGCGCTCACTTGAGACGGCCGCCGTGCTGGCCGCGATTGAAGCGACCGCCACGCCAGCGAAGGCGAGCGCCCCCAATTGGAACACGGCGCCCTTGGGCGATCTGTGCCAGTACATTGTGAAGACTCATCACGATTACGTACGCGCTGAAATTCCGCGCCTGCAGTTTTTTGCGGAGAAAGTGCTGGCGAGGCATGGCGACACCCATCCGGAGCTGGCTCGCATCCGGGAACTGACGGACACGATCAGCGAAGAGATGACGCAGCACCAGGGCAAGGAAGAAGTTGTGCTGTTCCCGTACATCACGAAGCTGGAACGGAATATCGCCACCTGCGGCCCGCCCTCGCTGGGCTGCTTCGGAACGGTGAAGAACCCGGTGCGCATGATGATGGCCGAGCACGATGCAGCCGGCGCGATCATGGCCGAGGTCCGGGAACTGAGCCACAACTACACGGCTCCCGAAGGCGCCTGTCCTACCTACCGCGGCTTCTACCAGTCGCTGTCGGATTTCGAGCGCGATCTGCACCAGCACGTGCACCTCGAGAACAACATCCTCTTTCCGCGAGCGATTGAGCTGGAAGAGAGCTGCGGCCTCGGCTGAGTCGACGCGCACGGTTCGGTAAACTGGTCATTGGACACCCAATGACTGTGTTGAAAGCCGTGCGCGGCACGCGCGATCTTCTGCCGCCAGAAACTGAACTGTGGAACCGCGTCGAAGCGACCGCTCGACGCGTCTTCGCCCGCTACAACTTCGGCGAAATCCGCACTCCCATCTTCGAGGACACGCAGCTCTTCGCCCGCAGCGTGGGCGAAGAAACCGACATTGTCTCCAAGGAGATGTACACGTGGGAGGACCGTGCTCGGGCACAGAGCGAGAAGTCGCAGTCGCTGACGCTGCGGCCCGAGAACACGGCCGGCGT
>DASSKX010000009.1:0-6927 GCA_035689925.1 Acidobacteriaceae bacterium | reverse complement strand
CGCATTTTCTTCGCCGGTAAGCGGATCGATGCTGAAGCGGAGATCCTTCGCACCGGCCTCGCCGATGCCAAAGAAGAAAGGCTCTGTCTGAATCTGGCCGGCGGGCGCGAGGGTCACTTCGCGGCTTGCGAGAATCTTCTGCCCGTCGCGAATCGCAATCGTAGCTTTTTGCCCCGTGTAGCCGTGTTGCGTGAAGCTCACCGTGGCAGCGGCGCGCGTGTTGGCGACGGCGGTGACGGGAACACTGACGTCCTCGATTTCAACATCATGATCCGGTTCCTGCTTGCCGAACCCGACGACGTGTACTGGCAACCGGCGATCGCGCAATGCCTGCAACGCATCAGCATCCACCCCGGGGTTCACCACTCCTTCTGCGTTATCGGCTCCGTCGGTGAGCAGAAGGACGGCTCCCACGGGCAAGTCTGAAGTTTCTGCGGCAAGCTGCTTCAACCCATCGCCGATATGGGTCGCGGCGGCGTTCGGGACAACCTGCTGACCCTCCTTAAGCGGGGTGACTGCCCTGTCCAGGCGATAGATGCGCGTCTGAAAGCGCTTGTTCAGGTCAGCGAGAAGGCCTCCGTTGAGAGCGGCCAGGGCCGCCGCCTCACGCGTCTTGCCGTTGCTGTCCACGATGGCCATGCTGCGCGAGTCGTCGACGACAATGGCGATGATGTTTTGGCGCGAGCTCAGCTCCGCGACTGAAATCGCGGGCCGCCAAAGCAGAGTGAGCAGAAGCGCCAGCAACACCACCTGCATGGCCCAGAGCGCCCACGCACGCCAACTCCGCAGGAGCGGGATGGAACGGGGCATTCTGCGCCGAATCAGCAGGGCCAGAACAAGAGAAGCCATCAGGATGAATACGGGCAGCAGCCACGCGGGCCATCTGCCGAGCAGAACCAACTGCCCTTTCGCGAACACCGGACTCGGATACCTGAACAAGAGCTGGAACATTGGCCGCAGTTTTTAAGCTTGCTGTCGTGCGGAGCCCGGAGGCGGTCCGTCTTCCATAACCGGAGAGCCGGGCGATTTAGTGCGTCATGCCGTAGATGATGTAATCGAGCCCAACGCGAAACGCCATGGATGCGAAGGTCTCCGGATAATTGGGATCGTCAGCCCATTCCCAGGCGTCTCCGAGATGCATGTTGTGGCAGATCGCCACAACAATGCGTCCTTTGTCATCGCGGATGGCGCGCCATTTTGGCTGGTAGCCGTCTTTCTCGTACGTGCGCCCGGTCCATACAAACTGTTCGCCGGGAATCTGCATTTTGTCGTCGACGTCGTAAAGGGTGTGAAAGATTTCGTCGCCACTCTGCAGGTCCTCCACGGGACGATCGGGGAGAACCTGGCGCATGCCATTCATAAAGCTTTCCCAGTCTTCGGTGCCGTGAAAATCGTCCACCATGAGAAAGCCGCCCTTCAGCAGATACTCGCGCAGCCTCTTTGCCTGCTGATCGGTGAAGCTCCACGTCTGCACCTGAACGGCGTAGACCCACGGGTAGTTGAAAATCTCGTCGGAGTCGAGGGTGACGACCTGCTCCGTCGGCCGGCCGTCGATGCGGCTAAGCCGATGCATAGCCATCAGAAACTGACGGTCGGCTTTCGGATAATCGCGCGACCAGGTGGGAAACCACCATCGGTGGTGCGTATAGCCGAGCGAGCTTTGCATGCCCGTGTTATAGGCCAGACGCGACCAATAAAATTCCGCTTTGGCGTTGGCGGGGGACTCGTCCGATCCGAAGCCGTAATCGGCCACCCGCTGGAAGGCTCCTGCGGCAAGGCAGCCGACTGCGACCGCCGTTGTAAACAGGGTCGCGTGCCACAGCTTCATGGTAAGCCTCCGGATCCTGGGGCGAGTACCGGAAACGTGATGCCCGTTAGACCAGGCAGAAGCCGGAAAGTTGCACACCGCTTCCGCCGCTATTCTTGTCGCCGCCGTTCGAGCGTGAGACGATGCTGGCACAGCATGGCTGGCCAGGGCAACTCAGCTTTCGTGAACAGGCGCGATCTCCTTCGGCTCAGCGGCATGGCCCTGCTCCAGGCGGGCACGGCACGCCTGCCGCTTCTCGGACAAGCAGCCACGGCGGATGCAACAGCAGCGGCACCAGCGGATTACACGCTGCACATTCAGCCTGTCACGGTGGAACTCGACCGCTCGCACATCCTCTCCACCATCGGCTATAACGGCACGGCACCCGGACCGGTCCTCCGCATGCACGAGGGTAAAGCCGTCACCGTGGAAGTCGTGAATCACACCGATACTCCCGAGCTGGTGCACTGGCACGGCATGCTCATTCCGCCCGAGGTCGATGGCACCGAGGAGGAAGGCTCGCCCCTCATCCCGCCCCGCGGCCGCGCTCGCTTCCAGCTGATGCCCCGTCCGGCTGGGAGCCGCTGGTATCACTCGCACGCCATGGCCATGGGGGACCTTCACAAAGGCGCGTATACCGGACAGTTTGGCTTCGTCTATGTCGAAGGATCGGACAATCCCGGCCGCTATGACCAGGAGCACTTTCTCTGCCTGCGCGACTGGGAGCCGTTCTTCACCGCCACGATGGAGGACGACGATGACGATACGCACAATGGTCCGCTCCTCGAAAAACCGGCGGTGCTCAACACCGATCCTGACGGGCTCGAGGTCGGTTCCATGACTTACTCCATCAACGACAAGGCTCTGGGATCAGGCGAGCCGATCCGCGTCCGCGAAAAGCAGCAGCTCCTGCTGCACTTTCTGAATGCCAGCGCCATTGAGAACCGGCGCGTCGCCCTCGCCGGACACAGGATGAAGGTGATCGCGATGGACGGCAATCCTGTACCCAGGCCGCAGCTGGTCGATTCCATCTTCGTCGGCGCAGGGGAACGGATCGATGCCGTGGTCGAGATGGATCACCCCGGTGTCTGGATTCTGGGCTCGACCGAGAAGCCTATCCGCGAAGCAGGGATGGGCGTGGTGGTCGAGTATGCCGGACAGAACGGGCCGCCGCGGTGGATCGATCCGCCGAAGACTCCGTGGGATTACACCATCTTCGGCGACGCCAGTGTTTCCTCACCGGCTCCGCAGCAGACGATCGAGATGCTCTTCGACAAGATCCCCGGGGGAGCGGGCAAGTTCAATGCGTGGCTGGTGAACGGCAAGCCTTATCCGCATGAACGCGAATTTGTCCTGCAGCAGGGCACGCGCTACCGGTTGGTGATGCGGAACCGCACCGACGATGCGCATCCCGTACACCTGCACCGGCATTTATGGGAACTCACCGAGGTCAACGGCAAGAAGACCGCCGGAGTCATCAAGGACACGGTCGTTGTGCCGTACTACGGACGTGTTTCCGTCGACCTGACGGCCGATCAGCCGGGGCTTTCGCTGTTTCACTGTCACATGCAGCAGCACATGGATTACGGCTTCAAGGCTTTGTTCCGGTACGCGTGACCGGACCGCCGGCGCGGCCGGGCAACACGAGCTTCGTGTGCGCTAGTGGGTCATTGCGTACAGCACGTAATCCACTCCGATCTTCATGCCGAGCACGGAAAACCGGACCGGATAGCGCGGGTCATCGAGAAACTCCCATGAGTCGCCAATGTCGGAGTTGAGAGAAAACGCAACCATGATGCGGCCTTTATCGTCATAAATTCCTTTCCAGTGCGCTACGTAGCCATCCTTCTTATGACCGGTGGCCAGGTGTTCCGCGCCGGGGATCTGCCATCGGTTATCCAGGTCGAAGAGCGTGTGAAAGATGGGATCATTGCTGGGGATATCGACGAGTTCGCGGTCAGGAAAAACCATCTTCATTGTTTTCTCGAAATAGGCCTGCTCCGCCGAACCATGGCAGTCGTCTGCCATAAAAAAGCCTCCGCGCAGCAGGTAGTCGCGAAGCTTCTTCGCCTGCACCTGTGTTAATCCCCATTCACCCACCTGCACCGCGTAAAGCCACGGGTAGTTGTAGACCTCATCGCCGTCATCCAGGTTGACGGGCTGCTCGACAGAGCGGGCATCCACGCGCGTGAGGCGCCGAACGGCACTGGCGAAGGATCGGTCGGCGCGAGGATAGTCCTGAGTCCAGAGCGAAAGCCCCTCTTGCCACGGGCCTTCAAAGCGGCCTCGGTAGCCGTCCAGCGGGCCGGGAGGAAACATCAGGCGGGCAAAGGTCCACTCGCCAGAATTGCCCCAGTCAGCGGGGAGAGGAACCGCCTCGCCATACTCGACCGATGGATACTGCCGGAATGAACGCTGGGCAAAAAGGCCGACGGCGACAGCGCCCGAGAGAAGAAGAGGGAACGTCACCTGGCAGAGATTCTTCACCGCAACCTCTGATGGAGCCGAAACTGACAGGAAGTCTAAACCCGTCATGCGAAGCAGTCACCCGAGGTGGTTCAGGTAAGCCAGCAGCTGGGGTTGGGAACATCGTGCTTTTCCTCTTCGACAATTACGAAGCGGACGTCCCGGTGAAAACTACCTTAACCGGCGCTAACGCGTCGGCCGAGCGTTCTGTGAGCCCCGCAAACCTGTCCAGCAAATATGGGGAAGGAAGTTGCGGAAAGCATCCCTACCGTTAACCCTAAGAGAATTGAAAACCAGGCCAATCGTAGGGCGCCGGGGAGCGCACGATTGCCAGTGCTCCTCGCGCTGCAGCCCCCACCTCGAGATGCTTCGATTTATCAGGAGAATGAGCCCGAGTTGAAATCGTCTACGCGGCTGGTTGTCGCGGCTGCCGATTTGCAGCGAAGGATGTACATTGTGTGCTGTCCTAGGCACTCCGACTGCGCTGCATCTGACCGGGCTCGGTCAGCTGAACCTGACACCGCTGATGGAGAGGAGAAACAATCGTGAGTGAATCCAGCCATCCGCCATTTTCCCTTTGCCGAACAACAACAGCACTATTCGTTTCGGTTCTGGTGTTATGCGTCGCCGCGGCTGCGGAGTCGAATCAATCACCAGCCTCCGGCATTCACAAAATCAGGCACGTGATCATCATCATGCAGGAGAATCGCTCGTTCGACAGCTATTTCGGCACCTATCCCGGCGCCGAAGGATTCCCGATGGAAAGCGGTGTGCCTGCCGTATGCGATCCTGACCCGCGGGCCGGCGGTTGTGTGAAGCCTTATCACGATGCGCATGATGTCAACGGCGGCGGTCCGCATGGCGAAAAATCTGCTGCCGCTGAGACTGCCGGCGGCAGGATGCATGGATTTATCGCTGAGGCCGAGAAGGGGCGGCGCGGCTGTCTGCCCGGTCCGAGCCCTGTATGCTCACCCTCGTCCCCTCACGATGTCATGGGTTATCACGACGAGCGGGAAATCCCTAACTACTGGGCGTACGCTCGCAATTTTGTGCTGCACGATCACATGTTTGAGCCGAACGCGTCATGGAGCCTGCCAGCACATCTGTTCGAGGTGTCCGCCTGGTCAGCGTACTGCACACAACATGATCGGCCTGAGAGCTGCACGAATGCGCTCCAGGCCCCGGGAATGCCGCCGGATTTCGGAGGGCGAGGTGCGGCTGCTTTTGGAGGCGAGCAGCGAAACGGGCCTCCCGGCACACACCCTATCTACGCATGGACCGATCTCACATATCTGCTCCACAAGAATCAGGTGAGCTGGGGCTATTACGTGCTGAAAGGAACGGAGCCGGATTGCGAAGACGACTCTGAGCGCAACTGTCCTCCGGTGAAGCAAAATGCCCGGACACCGGGCATTTGGAATCCTTTGCCGTATTTCGACACGGTTAAGGACGACGGCGAGTTAGATCGCGTTCAGCCGATGGAGAATTTTTACGAGCAGGCGCGCAAAGGCACGCTGCCGGCTGTGGTCTGGATTGTTCCTTCGGGGGAAGTAAGCGAGCACCCGCCGGCGACAGTCAGCGCCGGGCAGTCGTTTGTGACGGGGCTGATCAACGCGGTGATGAAAGGGCCGAACTGGAAGGATTGTGCGATTTTCCTGAGCTGGGATGACTGGGGCGGCTTCTACGATCACGTTCTGCCGCCGAAGGTCGATGAAAATGGGTATGGCTTGCGCGTGCCTTCCCTGGTGATTTCGCCGTACGCAAAGAAGGGAATGATCGATAAGCAGGTGCTGAGCTTCGACGCCTATCTGAAGTTCATCGAGGATGACTTTTTGCAGGGAGCACGGCTCGACCCGAAGACGGATGGTCGGCCCGATCCTCGGCCCACGATCCGAGAGGCTGTTCCGCAACTCGGTGACCTGGTGAAAGACTTCGATTTTGGCCAGCGGCCTCGACGACCTCTGATGCTGCCCGAGCACCCGAAAACGGATTTGATCCCGCCGGAGAGTTGATGCCAATCTTCTGCCAGTCCGGCCGAATCACCTGTCCCAGGGGATGACATTCCGACCACATCCGATCACTAGGAAGCAGCCCCAGACGTCCGTGCGAGCCGACGAACCCGGGGACGGATCGAAGGTCAATCAAAGCAACAGGCCACTCCCTGACAGAGCGTTCCGGGGCCGGGGCTGCTTCATCTCACAGGGTTAGCAGTCTGTTTCAGGAGGGGTTCGCTAGTCGGTGGCTGTCGGCTGTTGTGCCAGGGAGATTATTAGATAGTAGTAAACAGCCTTTTGGGGAGCTGCGGAGGGGTGGGAAGGCCGGTTTGGGGAGGGGTTAACTACAAATCAACACTTGGATATCGATATGCGATCTGGAAAAGGGTGTTTTTGGGTCCCTGCTCCAAATTCGAGCGGGAATTCCCGACACGGTCGAAACGGGGCGTTTCTGAGCTCGAAGATTACTGATGAGTAAAGAGGGCAGCGACGGCCTCTCCGGCCGGAGCGGCGGGCTCAGAAAGAGGGGCAGCACCGACTCGGAACCGGGGGATCTGTGGTTGCCGGAGCAGGAGAAAACACCTCAGTGCGAGCAACAGGAACCTTCCTCTCTGAGACTCTCCTTCACTTAAGCATCAGCAGCAGGAGAAGAACAGCCCG
>DASSKX010000008.1:0-3599 GCA_035689925.1 Acidobacteriaceae bacterium | reverse complement strand
ACCGCTGCGGCAAAGGATTCCGCTACACAGATCCCGACGGCAAGCCCGTCCGCGACAAGCCCACGCTGAAGCGCATCCGGTCGCTCGTGATCCCTCCTGCGTGGAAGGACGTCTGGATTTGCCCCCTCGCCAACGGACACTTGCAGGCCACCGGCCGCGACGCCAGAGGCCGCAAGCAGTCCCGCTACCATCCGCGCTGGCGAGCCGTACGCGACGAGACGAAATACGAGCGCATGCTGCTCTTCGGTGCGGCCCTCCCCGACATTCGCGAGCGCGTCGAGCACGACCTCTCGCTGCCCGGACTGCCCCGCGAAAAAGTCCTCGCCGCGATCGTGCGCCTGATGGAAGTGACCCACATCCGTGTCGGCAATGAGGAATACGCCCGCGAGAACCACTCCTACGGACTCACCACCATGCGCGGCAAGCACGTCTCCGTGCAGGGCTCCCGCGTCACCTTCAAATTTCCCGGCAAGAGCGGAGTGAAGCACACCATCGAGTTCAGCGACCGCCGTCTCGCGAACATCGTCCGTCGCTGCCAGGACATCCCCGGCTACGAACTCTTCGAGTACCTCGACGAGGAAGGCAACCCGCACACCGTCGACTCCTCCGACGTGAACAACTACATCCGCGAAATCTGCCGCCAGGATTTCACCGCGAAGGACTTCCGCACCTGGGCCGGCACGGTCCTCGCCGCCATGGCGCTGCGGGACTTCGAGAAATCCGAATCCCCGACGCAGGCGAAGAAAAACGTTGTGGCCGCCATCAAGTCCGTCGCACAGCGGCTGGGCAACACGCCCTCCGTATGCCGCAAGTGCTACGTGCATCCGGCGGTGCTGGACTGCTACATGGCCGGAGCGCTCTCCCGTGCCATGCAGCGCGCCACGACAGCCGAGGCGGAAGTGGAAGCCATCCGCGCCGAAGAAAAGGCGCTCATCGAACTCCTCCGGAAGTACGAGCCGAAGAGCGACACAAAGAAAGCCGCCTAATCGCCGAACCTCACCCGCAGCCCCGCGCGAACCACGCGCGGCGTGTCGAGCGTCGTCAGCGGCGTCTTGCCGATCTCGATGGCGCGATCGAACAGGTTCTGTGCGGCGGCAAAGGCCACCACATGGCGCCCGAGGCTGTGGTCCGCATACGCATCCAGCCGGAAATAGCTGTGCAGCAGGTAAAGATTCGTATCGTCGTCGTACTGGCGTCCGCCGTAGCGGCCCTGCAGGCTCAGCAGCCCGAGCCCCGGACGCGAGAGACGCACCTGTGTCGTCGCCATATTCTGCGGCACCTGCGGAATCCATTTGCCGACCAGTTCCGGTTCCGGCGCAAACTTCGTAATCGTCGCATCCGCAAACTGGTAGCCGCCGTCGATGGCAATCCACGACGCTGGCTGCATGGCATAATCCACTGACACGCCGCGGCTCTCAATCTGCCCGAGATTTTCGCGCTGGAGCAGCGTCTGGGTCGGCGTCACGCTCAGGGTCAGCGCCGTAATCGGCCGGTTCACCTGCGTCCAGAAGTAGCTCGCGCGCAGGCTCGATCCAAACCGGTGCAGATTTGCCTGCAGGCCCGTCTCCCATCCTGTAGCGCGCTCCGAGCGCAGATTCGGATTCGCATTCGTGATCTGCTGCCCAACCTGTCCCGTGCGGTACAACTCATTCGGCGTCGGCGCGCGATACGCACGAAATCCCGATGCATTCAGCGACAGGGAACTCGTCAGCCGCCGCACAACACCGAGCCGCGGATCGAGCACCGTTTCGCTAAACGCGGGCAGCTCTGCCGCCGCCGCTGTCGAACTGAACTGCCGCGCGTTGAAGTTGGAAAAGTGATCGACGCGCGCCGAGGCGCTGATCGTCCACTTACGCGGCGTGAACAGCATCTCGCCCCACACGCCCGTCTGCCGCTGCCGCACCGACGTGTTCAGATATCCGCCTCTGCCGGAATACAGGTGTTCGCGGTCCTCTGCCCGCACGTCGTGCGTGTCGGCCCCGGCGAGCGTCAGCGCCCTGGTTCCGACGCTGTGCCGCCAACGCAGCAGAGCGCCCAGCTCATCGGCCGGATCGAACCCCAGCCGCGTCAGCCGCTCCGACGTGCGATTCTGTGCAACCGCCGAAAAGGTCTGGTAATAATGCTCGCTGCTGCCGTAGAGCCGCACCGCAAACTGCTGCCAGTCCGCTCCGCCAGCCCCGCGCCACAGACGAATCGCGTTCCACTGCACCGGCGTGCCGTTGTGCCGATGCTCGTTGAGCACGTGGCTGCGCACAAAAAGGCGTCCGCCATCCGGCAGCGTATGCTCCACCTCCGCCAGCCCATTCTGCGCATGCACATTGTTCGGACGATCGATAGAGCCGCGCTGCGCCGGCGCGATCAATGTGTAGCCATCCGTTGCAATGAGCTGCCCGCTAATCAGTCCCGACCACGCTCCGTGCTGGACGATCCCCAGCGCTCCGTCATCCAGCGTGCTCTCCGATCCGCCGCTCGCCATCAGTTGCAACCCCGACCTTTGCGGCCGCACCGGGATCACGCTGATCACCCCGCCGATCGCGCTCGATCCATACAGATCCGACGCGCCTCCGCGCACCACCTCGACCGAATGGATCGCCTCCTCCGGGATTTCTCCCCAGTGGACGTATCCTCCGAAAGGATCGTTCAGCGGCACATTGTCAAACACCACCAGCGACCGACTCGCCGCCGTCGACCCCAGGCCCCGCAGCGAAATCCCCTCTGTCGTCGGATTCGCAACCAGCGAACTGGACCGGCGAAACAGCTGGAACCCCGGCACCTCCCGCAGCTTCTCATCGAGCGTCGGCGGTGCCGCCTGCTCCAGTTGCTGCCGGCCGAGCACCCGCGTGCTGGCCGGACTGTCTTCCTCCCCAAGCGGCGTCTGGTACGCCGTCACCGTAACCGTCTCGAGCGGCTGCCGCAGCACGACCTGCAGAGGAACACCCGACGCAATTGTCACCACCTCTGCTACATAATGCCTGGCGACAACCTCCACCTGCTGCGCATTGGAAGAAAGCGTAAAGCTCCCGTCCGCGGCGGAAATCGCCAGCTTGTGCCCAGCCATGTCGGTGATCGTCGCGCCCGCAATAGGTGCCCCGTGCGCATCCAGCACCGTGCCGCGCACCTGTGCGGCGAGCGGTAGAGCAGCAAACAAGAAGACGAGCAGGGTTCTCAAGGCGGCCACGCGGATGGACGTGCGATTCATCGCTCAGGTTGCCCCCGGCCGAGCCGGCGCACGGCCTCGACCCGGTTCGGCCCCGCATCTGGCAAGGCCGCAAGCAGTTCGGCAACCGTCGCCCCGAGCACCGGATGCCGCACATGCGGCGCAATTTCCGCCAGCGGCTGCAGCACAAACCGCCGCTCCGCCAGCCGCGGATGCGGCAGCGTCAACCCCTCTGTCTGCAGCACCACTCCATCGACCAGCAGCAGGTCCAGATCCAGCGTGCGCGGTCCCTTCGGCGTGTCTACCTGCCGGTCCCGTCCGTAGCGGCGCTCGACCTCCAGCAGAAACGCGAGCAGCAGCTCCGGCTCCAGATCCGTTTCCAGTTGCACCGCGGCATTCACAAATGCGGGCTGGTCCGGATTGCCCACCGGCTCCGTGCGAT
>DASSKX010000007.1:0-5491 GCA_035689925.1 Acidobacteriaceae bacterium | reverse complement strand
CTGAAGGCGCTGGATACGGTGGCCTATATCCGCTTTGCCAGCGTTTATCGGGACTTTAAGGATGTCCGCGAGTTCAAGGAAGAGCTGGAGCAGCTGCTGAGCGGGCACGTCGAAAAGCAGGCCAGGAAAAAGCACCCCTAGCGCGGCCCCGCCCCCAACGAGGAGAGCAGTGAAGAAGACACATACGATCACGCTGATTCCCGGCGACGGAATTGGCCCGGAAGTGACCGATGCGGTGGTCCGCATCCTGGAAGCGACTGGAGTGAAGTTCGAGTGGGAGCGCTTCGCCGCCGGCGCCGGCGCGTACGAGCTTCACGGCGAGTACATCCCGAAGGAACTTGTCAAATCGATCGAGCGGAACTGCGTCGCCCTCAAGGGCCCGGTGACCACGCCCATTGGCGGCGGGTTCGCTTCCATCAACGTGACGCTGCGGCAAAAGTTTGAGCTGTTCGCCAACTTCCGGCCGATCAAGAACCTTCCTGGCCTCGAGACGCGCTACCCAAATGTGGACCTGATCATCATTCGCGAGAACACCGAGGGGCTTTATGTGGGCCTGGAGCATGAGGTGGTGCCGGGCGTCATTGAGTCGCTGAAGGTGATGACGAAAAAGGGCTGCACCCGGATCGCGAAGTTCGCGTTTGATTACGCGCACAAGCATGGGCGGAAGAAGATTCACGCCATCCACAAAGCGAACATCATGAAAATGTCGGATGGATTGTTCCTGAAGTGTGCCCGCGATGTAGCGAAGAATTTTCCGGAGATCACCTACGCCGAGCACATCATCGACAACACCTGCATGCAGCTGGTGATGAATCCTTACCAATACGACACGCTGGTGATGGAGAACCTGTACGGGGACATCGTCAGCGATTTGTGCGCGGCGTTCGTTGGCGGGCTGGGGCTGGTGCCGGGTGCAAATATCGGAGCGGAGGCGGCGATCTTCGAAGCGGTGCACGGCTCGGCCCCGGACATCGCCGGCAAGGACATCGCTAATCCCACGGCGCTGCTGCAGTCGGCGATCCTGATGCTGCGGCATATCGATGAGGACGGGGCCGCGGACAAGGTGCAGGCGGCGCTGGAGAAAACGTATTCGGCAAAGAAGACGCTGACGCGCGACGTTGGCGGCAAGGCGGGGACGCGGGCCTTTGCTGACGCGGTGATCGCAAATATGGAGCAGGGACGATGAAGACGGAGAGAATGGTTGCGGTTGTGCTGATGAGCTTCCTGGCGGTGGCCGGGGGATGCAAAAAGTCCGGCAACACGGCAAATGAGCCGAAGCCGCAATTCACGACGATCGACCTGGACAACGGCGGCACGATCACGGGTGCGGTGCACTTCACAGGCACAGCGCCGAAGCCTATCGAGATTGACATGTCGCAGGATCCGGCGTGCACGCTGGGCGCGAAGAATTACAGCGAAGGCTATGTGGTGAATAGCGGCGGCCTCGCCAACGTTTTCGTCTACGTGAAGGATGGCCTCGGGAACAAGGTGTACGCTGCGCCGTCGCAGCCGGTCGATGTCGACCAGAAGAACTGCCGTTACGAGCCGCACGTTGTCGGCGCGATGGTCGGGCAGCCAGTGCGCTTCACGAACAGCGATCCGACGATGCACAACATCCACATGATGCCGACGGTGGCGGGCAATCATTCCGTGGACATTTCGCAGGGGCCGGCGGGTCCGAACAACCAGAAGCAGGATCAGATGACCTTCGGCAAGCCGGAGCTGATGATCCCGGTCCGCTGCAATAACCACCCGTGGATGCAGGCCTTCGTCAACGTGGCGCCGAATCCGTTCTTTGCGGTTTCGAACAAGGACGGCAAGTTCACGATCAAGGGCTTGCCGCCGGGGACTTACACGCTGGTTGCCGACCAGGAAAATATGGGCGAGAAGACGGCGACGGTCACGGTGGGCGCGAAGCAGAGCGTGACCCAGGATTTCACATACAGCAAGTAGGCGAGTTTAGTCCCAGGTATCGTCCGGCAGATTCACAACAATCGGTTCGGGCGTGCTGCGGACGACGATCCAGCGGAAGGGCAACGCTGCTGAGGGATTGATCTCCATGTGGGGCGTCCAGGCAGGTACGTGCAGGAAATCTCCGGGGCTGACCCGGGCTTCCGACTGGCCGTGCTCGCCCCAGCGCACGACGGCTTCCCCCTCGAGCACGTAGACGATCGTCTCCTGCTCACCGTGGTGGTGAATGCCGGTGCGGCCTCCAGGTTCGACGAGGAAGGTTCCTCCCCAGAGGCGCGTATCGACGCGGCCGCTGGCGATGGCGGCCATGCGCTGCGATCCGGGTGTTTGCGCCGTACCGGGATCGAATTCTGCGGGGTGGACGACCGAGAGCGGCAGATAGCGAGGCATGCGCAGGACTCCGAAGTTTCGGCGGAGGTGATGCGTTCCGCCGTTCAGCATTTACACTAAACCCATACCGTTCACCAGCCGGGCGCAGGGCAGAGTGCTCCGCCTGCGGTGTATCTCATAGAAGGCGGACATGCGGCAAAAGATTGGCATTCTGGGCGCGACCGGGATGGTCGGCCAGCGATTCATTCAGCTTCTGGAGAATCACCCCTGGTTTGAAGTGGCGTGGCTCGCCGCCAGCGACCGCTCCAGCGGCAAGCCTTACGGCGAGGCCGTGCGCTGGAAGCTGGACACGCCGCTGCCCGACCGGATCGCGAAGATGCCGGTTTCCCCTGCCGATCCTGAGGGCGCACCGCGCGTGATCTTCGCGGCTCTCGACGCCGATATCGCTCGTGACCTGGAGCCGAAGTTCGCTGCGGCCGGATGCGCCGTCATCTCCAACTCCAGCGCGTTCCGCATGCAGGAAGACGTGCCGCTGGTAATCCCCGAGGTGAACGCCGAGCATCTGCCGCTGGTGGAGCGGCAAAGCTGGCGCAAGGTATCCGGCGGGTACATTGTGACGAATCCAAACTGCTCGGCCATCGGCCTGGTGCTGGCCCTGAAGCCCATCGTTGAGCGCTTTGGAATCGAGGCGATCTTCGTGAGCACGATGCAGGCCATCAGCGGCGCGGGATATCCCGGCGTGGCCTCGATGGACATCCTCGGCAACGTCGTGCCCTACATCAAGAGTGAAGAAGAGAAGATGCAGGCGGAGACGCTGAAGCTTCTGGGGCGCCTGAACGGCACGGTTGTCGAGCCGCTGCCCGCGAAGATGAGCGCGCACTGCAATCGCGTGGCTGTGGAAGACGGGCACACGGAAAGCGTCAGCATCAAGCTGGGCCGCAAAGCGACGCGCGAGGAGTTGATTGCAGCCTGGGCGGAGTTCACGCCGCTGCGGGGACGCGATTTGCCCACCGCGCCGGCGCAGCCTGTCGAATTTCTCCCACAGGAAGATCGGCCGCAGCCGCGGCTCGACCGAATGCGCGGCAACGGCATGGCAGCCAGTGTGGGACGCCTGCGTCCATGCACGCTGCTCGACTGGAAGTTCACCGTGCTCTCGCACAACACGATTCGGGGCGCGGCCGGGGCCGCTTTGCTCAATGCTGAGCTGCTCGTGTCGCTCGGAAAACTCGATCCGGTGCCTGTGGCCGTATGAACCGACTGGTCGTGATGAAGTTCGGCGGGACCTCCGTCGAGGATGCCACCGCGATTCTGCGCACCGCGCGCATTGTCGCCGGACGCGTGAAGAAGGGCTTGCGGCCGGTTGTTGTCGTGAGCGCGATGGCGAAGGTAACGGACCTGCTGATCTCCGCCGCCAATACGGCGGCACGCGGGGATCGTGCCAGCGCCCTGGCGATCACGGAGCGGCTGCGCATTCGGCACAAAGACACCGCGTGTCAGCTTGCGGCCAAGGCGTGCGGACAGGATCAGCCGAAGCCGAGCGATCCGGACGTGCTGGCGACCCACAACTGGATGGATGCGGAGTTCGACGGCCTCGATGAAATTCTGCGCGGGCTGGCCGTGGTCGGCGAACTGACACCGCGCATCTCCGACATGGTCGTCTCGTATGGGGAGCGCATTTCCAGCCGCATGATTGCGGAGGCATTCACACGCACCGGACTGAACGCGGTCCATATCGACGCGCGCCAGTGCATCATCACCGACGCGCAGTACGGAAAAGCCATCCCGCAGGACGCGCCGATGGAGCAGCGCCTCAAGGAACACGTGGTCCCGCAGCTGAATGACAGCCGGGTGCCGGTCATGGGCGGCTTTATCGGTTCGACGGAGCAGGGCGTAACGACGACTCTGGGACGGGGCGGTTCGGATTTCACCGCGGCGCTGGTTGGCGGGGGGATCGACGCAGGCGCAATCGAAATCTGGACAGACGTGGACGGCATCATGACCGCCGATCCGCGCGTCTGCGCCGATGCGCTGCGCGTGCGGATCATCAGCTTCGAGGAAGCGGCGGAGCTGGCGTATTTCGGCGCGAAGGTGTTGCACCCGGCGACGATACTGCCGGCCGTGCGAAAAAATATTCCCGTATTTGTGCTCAACTCGCGGAACCCCGAGAACGAGGGCACGCGCATTACCGCCCTGGCTCCGCATTGCAGCAGCCCATTCAAGTCGATCGCGGTCAAGAAGCGGCTCACCATCATGGACGTCGTCGCCAGCCGCATGCTGATGTCGCACGGGTACCTGCATTCGATTTTCGAGGTCTTCAACAAGCACAAGTGCCCGGTGGATATGGTGTCGACGTCGGAGGTGAGCGTGTCGCTCAGTCTCGACTCGAATGAGAAGCTGCCGGCGATCGCTGCCGATCTGAGCAAGCTCGCCGACGTGAAATACGAGGGCCGGAAAGCCCTGGTCTGCATGGTGGGCGAGAACATCCGTGGGCAGAGCGGCATTGCGGCACGGGTGTTTCAGGCAGTGCGACACATCAACCTGCGCATGATTTCCCAGGGCGCGTCGGAAATCAATATGAGCTTCATGATCGAAGAGGACGACGCCGACGAAGCGGTGCGTTCGCTGCACGCGGAGTTCTTCAGCGATCCCGACCCGGCGATCTTTGACGTGGAAGCGCGGCGTACGACGGCGCAGGCGTAGCGGCACAGGAGGCACTCATGTTGTTCCTGGTTCTCGGTCGCGGCAAGACCGGCAGCCTTGTGGCGGAGATCGCGCACCAGCGCGGCCACAGTGTGCGCGTGGTGGGCGAGGAAGAAAATCGCAATGCGACCGCGCTCACGCCGCCCGTGCTGGCCGGCTTCGACGCGGTCATCGATTTCACGACACCCGAAGCTGCCGTGCAGAATATGCGCGCCTGCCTGGCGAACGGCGCGCGGATGGTTGTGGGCACCACCGGCTGGTATCAGCAACTGGACGCGATGCGCGAACTCTGCGGTCGCAAAGGCGGCGCACTGCTTTACAGCAGCAACTTCTCGATCGGCGTGCAGGCGATGTTCCGCCTGGCGCGGGATCTGGCACAGGCCGCGCCCGGATATAAGCTGAGCATTACAGAGACGCACCATACTACGAAGAAGGACGCACCGTCAGGAACCGCGCTGCAGCTGCGGCAGGTACTCCAGTCCGCGCATCC
>DASSKX010000006.1:0-2470 GCA_035689925.1 Acidobacteriaceae bacterium | reverse complement strand
AGGATGACGATGCGAATGCCGAGGCCGTATTTCTGCGCGAATTCGAAGTCGCGCTCGTCGTGCGCGGGCACGGACATGATGGCGCCAGTGCCGTAGTCGAGCAGAATGTAGTTGCCGACCCAGACGGGCAGGCGCTCACCGTTGAAGGGATTGATGGCGTAATGGCCGGTGTAGACGCCGTGCTTTTCGATCGCGCCGACGTCGCCCGCTTCGCGGGCTTTGCGCTGCTGGTCGAGCAGTTCGCTGACGGAGCGCTCGAGTTCCGGATCGACGGCGCACATGTCTTTGACGACGGGGTGCTCGGGGGCGAGTTGCAGGCTGGTGGCGCCGTAGATGGTGTCGATGCGCGTGGTGAAGACGGCGATTTGGCGGCCCATGCCCTTGACGGCGGGATCGGCGGGGAGGACGGCGGTGCCTTTGCGGGATTTGCGTTCGTCTTCGGGGATGCTGGTCCAGTCTTCCAGCTCGAAACGGACCTCCGCGCCTTCGCTGCGGCCGATCCAGTTGCGCTGCATGGTGCGGACCTTTTCGGGCCAGCCGTCGAGTTTGCTGAGGTCGTCGAGGAGTTCCTGGGCGTAGTTGGTGATGCGCAGGAACCACTGCTCGAGGTCGCGCTGCTCGACGATTTGTTCTTCGTGGCGCCAGCAGCAGCCGTTGACGACCTGCTCGTTGGCGAGCACGGTGGCGCACTGCGGGCACCAGTTGACCTTGCTCTTTTTGCGGTAGGCGAGGCCGCGCTCGTACATGCGAAGAAAGAACCACTGGTTCCAGCGGTAGTAGTCCGGCAGGCAGGTGGCGACTTCGTTGGACCAGTCGTAGCTGAAGCCAACGCGGTTCATCTGCCGTTTCATGGCGGCGATGTTGCCGAGGGTCCAGTCGCGGGGCGGGGTGTTGTTCTTGAGCGCGGCGTTTTCGGCGGGCAGGCCGAAGGCGTCCCAGCCCATCGGGTGGAGGACGTTGTAGCCCTGCATCCACATGTAGCGGGCGAGCGCGTCGCCGATGGAGTAGTTGCGGACATGGCCCATGTGGAGTTGACCGGAGGGGTAGGGCAGCATCTCCAGCACGTAGTATTTGGGCTTGGCGGAGGAGTGCGGCTCGGCGGCGTAGAGGTCGGGCTGCGCGGCCCAGCGCTCGGCCCAGCGGGCCTCAATTTCGGCGGGATTGTAGCGGGTTTCTGCCCCGGCGGGTTCGGCAGGAGAGGCGTTGCCCGTGGCCGCTGCGGTGGCGGCTCGTGTGGTTTCCCTGGTGGTCATGACTCTCTTGATTGTAGTCGGTAGTCGGTGGTCGGTAGCCGGTCGCTTGGGAGTCGGCGGTCGGCAGTCGGCAGCGGGTCAGGGGACCGCTTTGCGTTGGCGGGTGCGCTTCTTCGGGGGCTTCACGAGGGCGAGCAGCGCTTCCAGGTTGCGGCGGTCGTCGCCGGGTTCGTCTACGGGCGTTTCGGCGATGAAGGCGCAGTGGGCGAAGCGGGGGTCGTTGAGGAGGCGCTCGAAGGTGGGGAGGCCGATGGTGCCTCGGCCGATGTGCTGGTGGCGATCGAGACGCGATCCGCGGGGGGCTTTGGCCTCGTTCGTGTGCCAGACGCGGACCTGGTTCAGGCCGATGGTGCGGTCGACGAGGGTGACGGTTTCCTCGTAGCCAGGGTCGGTGACGATGTCGTATCCGGCGACGTGGCAGTGGCAGGTGTCGAGGCAGGCGCCGACAGACACGATGGCGCGCAGGCGCTCCAGCAGCTCGGCAATCTGTTCGAAGCTGCCTCCCAGGGAGAACTCGGCCCCGGCGGTGTTCTCGATGAGGATGCGGAAGTCGCAGTCGTCGAGGGGGATGCCGTCGATCGCCTGGGCGATGCCGTCGGCGGCGAGGGCGAGTCCTTCGTGGCGGCTCAGCCCGCGCCAGGAGCCGGGATGCGGGACCAGGTATTCGGCGCCGAGGGCGAGCGCGCGCTCGATCTCGCCCCGAAAGGCGGCGATGGACTTCTGCCGGAAGAGGGCGGTCTGGCTGCACAGGTTGACGAGGTAGCTGGTGTGGATGACGAGCGGGAAGCAGTCGTAGTCCTGGCGGAGGCGGCGCATCTGCTCGCAGTGGTCCTGCGGCAGGGCCTGGGGACGCCACATGCGGGGGCTCGAGGAGAAGATCTGGAAGGTGTTGGCGCCGAGTTCGTGGGCACGCTCGGCTGCGCGGAAGACGCCGCCGGAGGTGGACAGATGCATGCCGATGCGCGGAGACATGAAGCCTCAGTGTATCCAGCGCGAGAAGGTGCTGATACGGAACCGGCCAAGTCGCGCCGGTGACCTTCGTTTTTGCCCTGTCATGCAGGTTCTGATCGGTCGCGTTACGATGGTGGGTGGTGCCGAAGGAAAGAAAGCGTGCCGTTGTTTGTCTGTCTGGGGGGATGGACTCCTGCGTATGCGCGGCGCTGGCGGCGCGCGACTATGACGCTTACGCGCTGCACTTTGGCTACGGGCAGCGGACC
>DASSKX010000005.1:0-5067 GCA_035689925.1 Acidobacteriaceae bacterium | reverse complement strand
AGCGTGATGAAGTAGCCGGCTGTTTTGTCGATGGGGAATGTCTCGCGCCCGTGCTCCGCCACGGCGTCGGCCGCTGCCTGCGCCTGCTGCACGGTGACGCCATCTCTGAGCCGTCCGATGGGACGGATGGAGAAGTCGTTCCGCTGGGCCGCGTCATAGCCGAGGCGATTGGCGATCCAGATGTCAGGCGCGGTTTCCTCGTTCGCATCGGGCGGGAAATAGAGCCGGAACCCCGGCGCCACAACTCCGACGATGACCGGGCTCGGCTGTCCCGGGGTGACCATGGTGTGGCCGAGAATTGCGGGGTTGCCGCCATAGCGCTTCTGAAAGTACTCGTAACTGAGGATCGCCGTCTGCGGCAGCTGCGGAGGCTGCGCATTGGCGGCGGCATTCGCCGGCGCCGGCTGCGGCACGCCGTCGTCCGCGACGAAGTCACGGCCGTAGAGAATCTGGCCGCCCATGACCTGGAAGAAATTCGTTGTGACGATGGCCCAGCGAATCTGCTCCGGCGTGCCGTCTTCCTTTGGAACGACGCGCCGTCCGGTGAAGACACCTGCGACATCAGAGAACTGCGCCTTCGTGCCCTCGCGCAGGTCGATGAAGTCGGCGTTCGAGAATGGCAGTCCCTGCACGTTGCGCTTGCGCAGGTCCATCCCGGCAATGATCAGTCGCGCAGGATCGCGATAGGGCAGCGGCCGCAGCAGCACCGCATGCATGACGCTGAAGATGGCGGTGCTCGCTCCGATGCCGAGGGCGATGGTCAGAACCGCGGTTGCGGTGAATGCCGGATGTTTGCGCAGTGTGCGGGTAGCGATCGCGAGAGTTTTGAGTGCCACTGGAACCTCCGGAGTTGAGGGCCCCGAGATGCACTACTCTAACGCGACCGTAGCGCAATGAACAAAGAAGAGGGCTGTCCGAATCCGGACATGATGCGGATGCTCCTGCAGCTTCCGGATTTGTTTCGGGAATTCCGTGGTTCCTGGCATTACCTGCGACTGCCCAGGAAGTGCAAAAAGGAGGCCTGAATTGCGTGGGCGTGGCTACAATCCCGCTGTCGTCCTCGGTTGTTGCGCTGGACGGCTTCACGGTACAGTCCCTCCTCCATGAGCGCCACAGCCACTCCTCCGCTCGCCGACACCGCAGCCGCACCGGCTACGCAGGCGGAGAAGTCGCTGGCTGCGCGTCCGCCGATCCTGGCAGCGCCAGCATTGTTCGCAGCGATTTGTTTTGCGGGCGGTGACTTTGCTGCGCGATGGGTGTGCCCACAAGCGGGTCAGCTGTTCGTTGCGCTGGTCTTTTGTTTTGGGGTGGCCGTTCTCGCTGCTTTGCGTGCGCCGCGCGTGGCGTTTGCCTGTTGCGGCGTGTTGCTGGCGCTGGTGGGGCTGTGGGCGGCGGAAGTGCAGCCGCGGCCGCCGGTCGCGACGCCTCTTGTGCGCATCGCGGATTCCACGCCGAGGGCGACATTGGCGACGCGACGGCTCGGCATCGCCACTCTGCATGAGGTGCAGGGCATTGTCGTTCGCACGATGGGTCTGCGAGTCATCGAATCGGCTGGGCCCTATTCCGAAACATCGCATCGTGAGCAGAGCCAGCAGGTTGATCTGCAGGTCAGGTCGGTGGACGGTGTGGCGCTGCCTCATCCGGAGGGACTGCGGCTGACTCTGTATGCTCCGGTGGACGCGAGCTTTCCGAAGCTGGAATGCGGTGCGGTGTTGGGCGGAGCGGTCGCGATGCATACGCAGGAGCGGTTTCTGGATCCCGGCGTGTGGGATTCGAGCGCGTGGCTGCGCGAGCAGGGCATTGTCGCGCTGGGCAGCGGGCGCGCGGCCGATGTGAGCGTTGCTTCCGGAGCGCAGGAAGGCGGTCTGCGGTGCTGGGTGCATGCGCAGCAACAAGCCGCCAGCGAACGGCTGGTGTCGTTCGCGGAGCAGTCGCGCTCGACGCGCCGTCCGGCCATCCTGCAGCTTTCCGCCGATGACGCGGCGATGCTCTCTGCGATGCTGACCGGCGATCGGAGCATGCTGGGTCATCGGCTGCGTGTCGGTTTCGAACGGACCGGATCGTTTCATCTGCTGGTGGTATCGGGGATGCACCTGGCCATCTTTTCCGGATTGGTGTTCTGGATGGCACGGGGGATCCGGCTGCCGCGGGTCGCGGCGTCGCTGCTGACGATCGCTCTGGCGTTTGCCTACGCTGTATTTACCGGATTCGGTCAGCCGGTTGAGCGTGCGTTCTGGATGGTGACGCTGTACCTCGCAGGACGCATGCTGTTCCGCGAGCGGCGTCCGCTGAACGCGATCGGCTTCGCGGCTCTGGTGATGCTGGTTGTCGATCCGGGCGCGCTGGCCGACTCTGGTTTTCAAATGACGCTGCTCTCGGTGCTGGCTGTGGCGGGCATTGCGGTGCCAGCGGCGGAGAAGACGTTCGGGCCATTCCTGCGCGGAACACGGAACCTGTGGCTGGTGCAGATGGACCCCACGCTACCTCCAGCTGTAACGCAATTCCGGGTGGTGCTGCGGATGATTGCGGAACCACTGCGGTGGATTATCGGGGAGTGGGCGGCTCGGCGCGCGTTCCCCTTCGGCGTGCGCTCGCTGCTGCTCGGGGCTGAGCTGCTGACGACGTCTCTGGCGATCGAACTGTTCATGGTGCTGCCGATGGCGCTCTATTTTCATCGCGTCACCGCGGTGGCATTGCCGGTGAATATCCTGATCGTGCCGCTGCTGGGGATTCTGCTGCCGCTTGCGCTGGTGACGCTGGTTCTGATCCTGACGTTGCCGAAGGTCGCTGCGGTACCGGCGATGGGCCTCGCGCTGCTGTTCCATGGAACCACCGCTCTGGTGCGTGCGTTTGGCGCAATGCGACTGGGCGATCTGCGGATTGCGGGTCCGTCGACCGTTGTCGCCGCGGCAGCCTGTGGTCTGATGATTGCGGCGCTGGTTCTCATGCGGTTGCGGCGATTCGGGATAACCGCTGCGGTTGCGGCGCTGGGGCTCGGTGCGGTTCTCACCGTGACTCCTCGCTCGGTGGCGCATCGCATCGGCGCGCTGGAAATCTCGACGATTGATGTGGGGCAGGGCGATTCGCTGCTGGTCATCACGCCGCATGGCGAAACGCTGCTGGTTGACGCGGGCGGTATCGTCGGCCCGGCAGGCCTGAGTGGATCCGGTCTCGACCAGCGCAGGTCGAACTTCGACGTGGGCGAAGACGTCGTCTCGCCGGTGCTGTGGTCGCGGGGCATTGGCCGGCTGGACGCTGTGGCGATCACGCATGCGCATGCCGATCACATTGGCGGCATGCCTGCGGTGCTGGCGAACTTCCGCCCGCGGGAATTGTGGATTGGGACGAACCCGCACTCAGCGCTGTACGACAGGGTGCTCGCCGAGACCGCTGCAACGCACACGCAGATTGTGCGGCATGCCGCGGGCGATCAGTTCGCGTTCGACGGGGTTCAGATGCGCGTGCTTGCGCCGGAGCCCGATTATCAGCCGGGAGAAGCTCCGGCCAACAACGATTCGCTGGTGTTGCAGCTGCGGTATGGCCAGAGTACGGCGTTGCTGGAAGGAGATGCGGAAGGCGCGAGCGAGCAGCACATGCTGGTGCGTGGCGGGCTGCGCTCGGACTTTCTCAAGGTTGGTCATCATGGCAGCCGAACATCGACGACAGCGGACTTCCTGGCAGCGGTAGCGCCGACGCGTGCTGCGATCTCGGTGGGGCGGAGGAACTTCTATGGGCATCCACGCGGCGAAGTACTGCGGGAATTGCAGGACGCGCATGTGCTGACGTCCCGGACGGATCTGCTGGGGTTCACGACGTTCTATCTGGATGGGGAGCATGTGACCAGCAGCGTGTGGTCGGCGGGGCGATGATTCAGCGCATTGCGGATTCCAGCGCGTTGCATGCGGTGTTCGTTCCATCTTCCACGGCGATTCGGGCTGCCGCTGTAGCGCCGTGTTCCCGATAACGAGGTTCGGCAAGCAGTTTCCTGATGAGTCGGGCCGCGGGGGCGGCCTTGTAGTGGTTGCGCCCGAGCACTTCGGCTACGCCGAGCCTGTGTACCCGGCGTGCATTATCCGGCTGGTCGTGGCTGTACGGCATCACGAGCATCGGGCGGCCGGCACGGAGCGCCTGCGCCGTGGTGCCGATGCCTCCCTGATGAATGATGACCGAGGCTCGCGGGAAGATCCGGGAGTACGGCGCATAACGCGCGACGCAGACGGACTCCGGCAGCCTGCGCTTGGGCAGATTGCGATCGTCGGCCCCGATGAGCAGGACAGCGCGTTCGCCCAGCATCTCGGCAGCCTGTGCGCTCTGCTCGTAGAAATCGCCCGCGTTCATGACGGCCGCCGAACCAAGCGTGAATACCAGGGGCGGCGGACCAGCATCGAGGAATTTGCCCACGTCGGCCGGAAGCCTGCCCTCGTCGCCGGTGCCGTCGTAGAAAGCGAAGCCGGTGACGCGGGCGGCGCGTGGCCAGTCCGGCTGCGGATCGCCCATGACGGAGGAAAACAGGGCCAGGGCCAGGCGATCGGAATGCTTCGCGTCGAAGATTGGATCGCGCCCGCGCGGCAGTCCCAGTTCGCGGCGCAGTTCGTAAACTGGCTTCGGCCACTTGCGCGTGACGAAGCGTGCGAAACGCGCGACCACATGACCGAGCGGCGGAAATGCGCTTTGCGCGTGCGCAAGCATCGGGTAGGGCGGAAGCACGGGCGGATCGTACGCAGAAAAATAGGAGAAGGGTGCCAGCACGTACGATGCCCAGCGGATGCCGGTCTTCTCCGCGACGATCGGAGCCGCATAGGCCAGTTCGCCGGCGATCAGCAGATCGGCGCCGCCATCGGCCTCGACGGCCGCCAACAGGTCGGCATAGCTGTCGCGCAGCGCGGGGAAGAGAAATTGCCGCAGCCCCGTTTCCGTTCCGTGCTTGATGTCGTAGATCATCGCGATCAGGCGCGTATCGTTTGGGTCCTGATCGGGACGGACGCGGAAAAAATCGATGCCGAGGGGCTCGATTTTGGGGCGGAACATCTCCGGCACGGCAAGGACCGGACGATGACCGCGGCGCTT
>DASSKX010000004.1:0-10747 GCA_035689925.1 Acidobacteriaceae bacterium | reverse complement strand
CGACGCGACGGACGAAACATGCACGCCTCCTGAAAACGCTTTCATTGCAACGACAGCAGCATACCGCAGACCGCAGAGTTCGTGGTTTCTGCTCGTTCTGATTTCAGCTGGAGATGTCCGCCTCTTGACCGGGGACGATGTCGACGTAGCGCATGAAACTGCGAATTACGAGTCAGGGGGGGATCGTTGGTGCTCGCCGAATGAGCTGAGTCGGCGAATCGCGGCAGAATGATGCCGTCAGCTATGACAGCCACCGCCGATTCCTGGTCGGGCGAACCGAACCTACCCTCTCCGCCGCCTGCACCGGCTTGTCCTCTCCAGCCCGGACCAGCGCCACCGCCCCCGCATTCTCCTTTTCGACCTTCGCCCAGTCCAGACCGCGGAGTGGGTGAGCCAACGATCCGCCATAGTTCGCGAACAACCATGCGATGCCGTACGCCGCCCCGATGCAGAAGATGATTTCAAGAAGGAATCCCATGTCGTCTCCCCCCTCGTCGCGTGCTCTGCCATTCCAGACAGGTGACTCACAATAGGGCGACCATCGCGACGTGTCCAGCCCGACCAAGATAACGGCCCTTTGGTAACACGAAGCAGGCGTGTGCGCGAAGCGCTCCTCAGGCTACGCACTCTCAACGACTTATCTCCTCAACCGGCACGCGCCACCGCACCGTCACTACAGAAAATTTATTGCCGCTGCTGCGCATTCAGCAGCGTGACCGCCATGCGATTCAGCGGCGTCGGGATGCCGTGCTTCTCTCCTTTGCGCACGATCGCGCCGTTCCGTGCGTCGATCTCCATGCGCCGGCCGGCGAGGCGATCGGCCAGGAGTGAATTGACAGCGTCCGGCGGTTGCGCGCGGTAGTGCGCCAGCACCTGCTCCCCGAGCGCATCGCTCAGCTCGGCGCCCTCCGCCCGGCCCACCGCCACGCATTCCGCCACCATCTCCATGGCCAGCCGGCCCATGTCTTCGTCGCGCAGCAGGCCTGCCGGTTGCAGCGTAAGCGCGTTCAAAGCGCCCACAGAATTCAGGCACAGCTTCCACCATGCAGCCGTGATAAAGTCCGGGACCAGATCCATCTTCACCGAGCTGCCGGCAAATAATGCAGCAAATCCGCGGCCCAGCGGCGTATCTTCCACACGGATCAGAGCCGCTCCGCGCACGCGCACCTCGCCGTCGCCCGAACGCTCCACCGGACAATCGATGACAACCGGCAGCAACCGCGCTTGCTCGATGTAAGGCGCAAAGCGCTCGCGATGCTCGACTCCGTTTTGCACCACGGCCACGGGCGCGCCATCGGAGCACAAGGAGGAGAACCAACTGGCCGCAGCCTCGCTGTCATATGCCTTGGTCGCCACGATCACCCATTCCACCGGCTCCGCTTTTTCGGGAGCGGTTATGTTCCGCGCCTGGACGCGCACCATTCCGCAAGGCGTCGTGACCATCAACTGTTCAAGCGGTCGCCGCGTGCACAACGTGATCTCGTGTCCTCCCGCGCTCTCCAGCAGCCCGGCGATCGCTCCGCCGATGGCCCCCACGCCGATGATCGCTATGCGCGCCATCCCCACCTCCTCTCAACAAACGAGACTCGCGTGATGGGCAACAGACTACAGCACACACAAACCGCGGCGCAGCGAACGCGCACGCACCTTCGCACATCCCAACACAGAAGGGAGAACACGATGCCGGAAAAAGCAACGATGGAGCGGGCCAAAGAAGATCTGCGCGAGGGCAAAGCGCCTTCGACCGCAGCGGGCGAATTCGTCAAAGAAGAAATCGAGCATGTCCGCCACGGCAAGCACGGGGTCCGCTCGCCGCAACAGGCCATCGCCATCGGACTGAGCAAAGCTCGCCGCGCCGGCGTCCCGCTGCCGCCGCCCAAACCCGGCCGTACCAGCCCCAGTACCCGCAAAAAAGCCGAGCGCGACTACGAACGCGGCCAGTCCCATCCTGTGCAGTCGCACCGCAGCGGCTCGAGCAGCAGCAAACGCTCTGGCGCAGGCAAAAAGGCAAGCAGCAGCCGCTCCTCCGCAAACAACCGATCCGCGAGCAGCAGCAACGCGAGCCGCTCCTCCACCGGCAAAAGCTCCTCAAAGAAATCCTCGGCGAAGAAGACCAGCGCCCGCCGCTCCAGCGCCCGCGAACGAGCGCTTAGGCGCGAACCGCGCTCCACCGTCTCACGCGGCGCTCTCTCGCAGCAGGCCAAACGCGCCGCCAGGAAGCGCAGCGCCGCCAGCCGCAAATCCGCCGCGAAGAAAGCCGCCCGCACCAAAAGCCAAACCGCGCGCCGCACCGTCGCAAAGAAAGCCGCGAAAACGCGCAGCGCAAAGAAGCGCTGATCACGAACAACCAGGAACTAAGAACTGAGAACCCGCTTACCCGGCAGCGGCGCCCCCTCCAGCGCTACCAGTTGGGGAGCGCAGCAGACCCGCTGCAGCCGGGCCCGGTCCGCCTGCATCGCCTTGTCCAGCTCCAGCGTTCGGAGTGTCTGCCGCAGAATCCCCGCCGCGCCCGCGTCTGCCGGCGCCGCCAGCCGATAGTGCATCCACTTCCCCTCGCGCCGCGCCGCGACCAGGCCCGCTCGCCGCAAATACGCCAGGTGCCGCGAAATCTTCGGCTGCGGTTCTCCCAAAACCTCCACGAGATAGCAGACGCAAATCTCGCCGCGCATAAGATTCAGCAACCGGAGCCGCGTCCGGTCGGCCAGCGCCTGGAAAAATCGCGCCATGTCGAAATCTCTGAGCTTCCGCACCAGAACAGATTCGCATTGACAAATATGTTCGTCAAGCATATATCTGCGTATCAGGATATGTTTTGACCGGAGGAACCATGAGCGACGAAATTCTGGCCGCAGTGCAGAGCAAATACGCTGCCGCCGCCCGCAGCCTACTCTCCAGCGAGCACGACGGCGTCCGCTCCGTCGCCGAGGCCTTCGGGTACACCTCGGAAGAGCTGGCCTCCATCCCCGCTCCGGCGAACCTCGGCCTCTCCTGCGGCAATCCGACCGCTCTCGCCGCGCTGCGCCCTGGCGAAGTGGTCGTCGACCTCGGCTGCGGTGGCGGGCTCGACGTCTTCCTCGCCGCGCAAAAAGTCGGACCCGCTGGCCGCGCCATCGGCATCGACATGACGCCCGAGATGATCGACCGCGCCCGCTCCAACGCCGCCGCCGGCCACTACGCGAATACCGAGTTCTACCTGGCCACCATCGACCGCCTGCCGCTCCCCGATGCCTCCGCCGACTGCGTCATCAGCAACTGCGTCCTGAACCTCGCACCCGACAAGCCCGCCGTCTTCCGAGAAATTTTCCGCGTGCTGAAACCCGGCGGCCGCCTCGCCGTGAGCGACATCGCCCTCAAACGCGAACTGCCGCACGCTGTCGCGTCCAGCCTCGCCGCCTATGTCGGTTGCATCGCCGGTGCGATCCCCATCGAGACCTACCGCTCTGAACTCGCCCGCGCCGGTTTCGTTTCCATCGAAATCGCCGACAGCGGCTCCGACCTGCACGCCTGGGAAAAGGTCGAGAATCAGTCCGGATGCTGCTCGCCCGCGATGCAGTCTCCGCAAAGCGGCGCCTACGCCTGCTGCGGCAGCTCCGCTCCCGCAGCAACTGCCGTGCACGAAGATCTGAAGTCCCTGCTGACCGAATACGACCTCAACAGCGCCGCCGCCAGCGTAAAAATCTCTGCGCGCAAACCTGCCGCAAGAACCTGCTGCGGCCCCAATTGCTGTTCTTAGTAGTCTGTTTTCTCTGTGGTAATCGGACCGCGGGCCCTAAACGCTATACGCTAGACGCTCTACGCTGCCTTCATGCGCCTCTTCCTCTTCGCCTGCGTCCACTCCGCCGGCCGCTCGCAGATGGCGGCCGCTCTCTTCAACCGCGTCGCCGATCGCAGCCGCGCCCGCGCCATCGCCGCCGGAACACAACCCGCCGAACGCGTCCATCCTGTGGTCGTTGAAGCTATGCGCGAGGTCGGCATCGACCTCTCTCACGCCCGCCCGCAAAAACTCACCGACGAACTCGCTGCTAAGGCCGACACGCTCATCACCATGGGCTGCGGAGAGCAATGCCCCATCGTGGCCGGCGTCACCCGCGACGACTGGCCGCTGCCCGATCCCGCCCACCAGGACCTCGCCAGCGTGCGCAGCATCCGCGACCTCATCGCGGACCGCGTTGCCCAACTCATCCGCGAACAGGGACTGGGGTAGAGCGCTCGTCACTTCCTCCGCAACTCCTCGCAGTTCGACGAATCTCCTTCCGTCAGATTCGCCATCACGACCGCGCAAGTCTCCAGTTCCGCGCCGTCAAAGCGCGTGCGGATCAGCGCATGTCCGACGCGCAGCGCCGTCACGATCCCGGTGGCCGGATCCAGCCGGATCACCGGATCGCGCGGCTGATCGACGGAAAACGTGACCTCGTTCGGAGGCAGCGCGACCGGCATCTGTTGCGGGTTGAACGAGACAAACGGGAACATTGCCCTGATCATCCCTGCACCCGGAACGAGGTGCAGCACCCTCACCGGCGTCGGCGGCATTTCCGGCCCGTCGTCTTCCGCGCCGTTGATCAGCGCCGGGTTCGCGTTCGCCGGCGCCTGCACCGGGACCTCAACCGTCTTCGCAGCGACCCCGCCATCCGCAAAGACCAGCCCGAGGCGAAACACCGCAGTCCCGGTTTGCTGCGGATAGACATTGATCCCCAAACTGCCGTCCGCGGCGCGAATAATGTGCGTCGCGCCGTAGTTTTTCTCGACGGTTATTTCCTGAATGCGCGGCGGATGGTCCAACAGCACGCGCCGCCTGACGCGCTGCGTCAGCACCAGTTCCAGCGGCTCAGGCCCGTACAGCCGAATCGGCAGCCGCGACTCCTGCCCCAGCGGCGCAACAAATCCGCCCGGAATCTCCAGCCGGTCATTCGCCTCAAATCGATCCTTCGCCTCGGGAGATAAGATCGCGATCTGCATCGGGCTCATCTGGTACACGCGATTGCCCAGCCAGTACGTGGTGGTATTCAGGCTCTGAAAGCGCGCCGCCTTCTCCGTGTCCACGATCACGTCCGGCTTTGCGTGGTAGCGCAGCGGCGGCAGCGCAAAGCCGTACTGCGCGCGCAGGGCCCGGCAGTTCGACAGATCCGGAGCGTCTCTTCCCTCCGCCGGCACGACCACGATGCAGGTTACGGTGCTCAGCCCCGCATACGATCGCTCGAGCAGTGCCTGTCCTTCGCGCAGCGGCGTCACCTGACCGGTCTTCTCATCCACCCGAACTACGGGGGCTTCACTATCACTCAGCACGCGGTACTGAATAACCTGCGGCGGTAACATCACGAAGCTGCGCACGCCGTCGTAGCAGGCATCCATGGAAAGAGTCTTCGGCGGATGTTCTTTCCCCGGCCGCGGCATGGCAAAATACGCCGGCAGATTGGGATTGGGATAGCTGTCGTTCCCGCAGGAGGTATTGATCGCCAGCGGTTTTCTGGCACCCAGGCCCACTTGCGCGTCGAACGTCCTGTGCGCCACGCCGCCATCCGCGAACAGAAACGTGAGATCGTGCGTCTGCTTCCCGAGTTCCGTCGGAAACACCCGGAACCTCACCCTGCCCGCGCTCTCCTGTTGCCAGGGAATCGTCGGCACGCTGGACAGCGCCTGGCTCGGTCGCGTGCATCCCCCGTTGTCACAGCGAATCTGCGCCAGCGTACCGCCCCTGATCCGCACCGCCACCGCGTTTTCTTCGGCGACCGCCAGCGGATGCGCCGGCGGCACGATCTCCACGCGATCCTCGGCCAGGAAACGCCCATCGCGCCAGTCGCAATGCAGGATGGGCCGCTCCGTATACATTTGACAGCCGGTATACGGAAGCGTGGATCCCTGTGCCGCACCCGGTGCGTCCGCTCCGGGCGCGGTCGGCAGAATGCGATTGCCACCGGGGCGCAATTCAGTGCAGTCCTCGTGCGGCCGGCGATCTCCTTCGCTCACCACCACGCACAACGACTGCGACAACCCGCCGTAGCTCGCCTCGATCAGTGCGTGTCCAAGCCGCTGGGCCTCCACCGTAGCGGTCGCCGGATCAAACCGGATCGGCGACGCCCCCCGGTTCGTGATCACGCGGTACCGCACCTCTTTGCCGGCGACGTACAGAGGCTCCTGCACCCCCGGGTATGTAGCCGAAGTCCAGAGCCGCGCCTTTCCCCATTCCCAGCCCAGATCCATGAACAGGACGCCCTGCAGCATCAGGCCGCCGCCTCCCATGTGCAGACTGGTGGGCGCTGTCGCCGGAATCACATCCACCGTGACCACTGTCTGATCCGGTCCGCCATCGGCGAAGAAACCCATGAGCACGATCTGCAGCTTGCCCAAGGCCTGCGGCACAACCATGACCCATGTGCTCCCGTCGCGGTGCTGCTCCGGCGTTAGTTCCTGCTCGCCTCCCTTCACCGGCGGCGCAGGAACTCCGTTCTGCTCAACCAGCCCTTGCAGGGAGAAGAGCTTCAGCAGCTTTGGGCCCGTCAACCGCAGCTGAATCGCCGCGGGCTGCCCCAGCTTCAGCGGCTGCCCCGGAGGCACCACCTGCATCCGGCCAACGGTCACCAGCAGATCCGTCGGACGAGCATCCTGCGCCTCCGACGCATTCTCCTTCTGCGCCGATACCGGTAAGTGGAGCAGCGCAGCAGCCACAACAGGCAACAGCAATTTTCTCAAGCTCATGAAAGGTCCCGGGAATGTCGCAGTTAGTATCTGCGAGCTATCTTCAGACACAAAGTAAATTCGCGCGTGTCGGGTCGGCGTGGCAGTTACTCATCTCAACGAACTACGCGCTACGAATGCGGCTGCGCCTCGGGCCGTGCACCTCGCGCGAGGGCCGCCGATGTGCCCTGAACCGGGTGCTCCGAGCCCGGCGCTCTGCACCCTATGCGCCGCCCACCAGCAGGCATCCCGCTCATTGCACGCCGGTTGCGCCCCTGTGACCCAGGTCACACGCACCGACAAAATTCCTGTGACGCCCGATACATACAGTCCTCCGCTGCCAGGCTAAAAATTCTCCCCGTATCGATCTTGCGGATGGCCACCGCGCCTCGCTCTCGCCGCTCACTACGCAGGCCGCCACTTCCGCCAACCTTTTAGCCCTCGCCGTTTGCGGCAGAACGGAGTCCACGCGATGACCACCACGCCCATCAACCTGCAAAAGCAGGCCTCTGCGAAAAAATCCGAAACCACCACCAGCCAGTACGTCTTCTTCTTTGGCGCAGGCGTTGCTGAAGGCAACGGCAAAATGCGCGATGTTCTCGGCGGCAAAGGCGCAGGCCTCGCCGAAATGACTAATGCCGGCCTGCCGGTGCCTCCGGGATTCACCATCCAGACCGAAGCCTGCCGCGAATACATGCGCGGATCCCTCTCGTCGGCCGTCACGGAGCAGATGGAACTCGCCCTTGAGCGGCTCGAAAAGCTGCAGGGCCAGCGCCTCGGCGCAGGCGAAAACCCGCTGCTGGTCAGCGTCCGTTCCGGCGCCAAGTTCTCCATGCCCGGCATGATGGACACCATCCTCAACCTCGGCCTCAACGACTCTTCCGTCGAAGCCCTCGCACGTAAGACCAGCAATCCTCGCTTTGCTTATGATTCATATCGGCGGCTGATACAAATGTTCGGCGATGTCGTCCTCGACATCCCGAAAGCCAGCTTCGAGCACATCTTCGACGAGACTAAGAAGCGCTACGGCTTCACCCAGGACACGGAACTCACGCCCGAAGCCCTGAAAGAGATCATTGCCGGTTACAAAAAACTCGTCCTCAAGCACACCGGGGCAGAGTTCCCGCAGGATCCCGACCGCCAGCTCGTGATGGCGCGCGATGCCGTCTTCCGCAGCTGGAACAACGAGCGCGCCCGCACCTATCGCCGTCTCAACCACATCGACGACTGGCTCGGCACCGCGGTCAACGTCCAGGCCATGGTCTTCGGCAACCTGAACGACTCCAGCGGCACCGGCGTCGGATTCACCCGCAACCCCGCCAATGGCGAGAAGGAATTCTACGGCGAATTCCTCATGAACGCGCAGGGCGAAGACGTCGTCGCCGGCATCCGCACCCCGGTCGAGATCAGCGGCCTCAAAAAGCTCATGCCGCATGTCTACGATCAGCTCCGCGACCTCACCTCACGTCTCGAAAAGCACTACCGCGACATGCAGGACTTCGAGTTCACCATCCAGGACGGCCGCCTCTACATGTTGCAGACCCGCAACGCGAAGCGCACCGGACTGGCTGCGGTGCGTATCGCCATCGACATGGTCCGCGAAAACCTCATCACCATCGATGAGGCCGTTCTCCGCGTTGAGCCCAACCAGATCTTCGACTTCCTCGTCCCGCGTCTTGATGAGAAAGGAACCGTCGAAGTTCTCGCCACCGGACTGCCCGCCTCACCCGGCGCCGCCGTCGGCCAGATCGTCTTCACCGCCGCCGATGCCGTCAAGTACCACGAGAAGGGCACCTATAAGTCCATCATCCTCGTCCGCAGCGAAACCTCACCGGAAGATATCGGTGGCATGAATGTCGCCTCCGGCATTCTGACCTCGCGCGGCGGCATGACCTCGCACGCGGCTCTCGTCACCCGCGGCATGGGCAAGTGCTGCGTGGCCGGCGCCGGCGACGTCACCGTTGATGAGAAGAAGAAGCAGATGCGCGTCAAGGGCAAGACCTTCCAGGAAGGCGACTGGATTTCCCTCGACGGCACAACCGGCCGCGTCATTGCCGGCAAGCTGAACACGATTCCCGTCAATCCCGACAACCCCGACCTCGTGCAGTTCATGGCGTGGGTCGACGAGCGCCGCAAACTTCGCGTGCTCGCCAACGCGGACATCCCGCGCGACGCGAAGCAGGCGCAGATCTTCGGAGCTCAGGGTATCGGTCTCTGCCGCACCGAGCACATGTTCTTCGCAGAAGATCGCCTGCCCCATATGCAGGCCATGATCCTGGCGAAGACTGAAGTCGACCGCCGCGCTGCTCTCGCCCAGCTGCTGCCCATGCAGCGTGCTGACTTCACCGGCCTGCTCAAGGTCATGGGCTCGTACCCGGTGGTCATCCGCCTGCTCGACCCGCCGCTGCACGAGTTCCTGCCCAAGCGCGAAGAGCTCCTGCTCCAGATCACGAAGCTGGAACTCACGAAGCCGAAGTCGCCCAAACTGAAGAGTCTGCGCGCCATGCTGGAGCGCGTCGAAGAACTCCACGAACTCAACCCGATGCTCGCCCTGCGCGGCTGCCGTCTCGGCATCACCTATCCGGAGATCACCGAGATGCAGGCGCACGCCATCTTCGAAGCCGCCGCCGCGGTCAAGAAGAGCGGCCAGGACCCGCATCTGGAAATCATGATCCCGCTCACTACCGGACCCGACGAATTCAAGGCGCAGGCGGCCATCATCCACCAGGTCGCCCACGATGTCTTCATCAAGAAAGGCCTGAGCGTCGAGTACAAAGTGGGAACGATGATGGAACTGCCGCGCGCCTGCCTGGTTGCCGATAAGATCGCCGCCGAAGCCGAGTTCTTCAGCTTCGGAACCAACGACCTGACGCAGACCACCTACGGCATCTCGCGCGACGACGTCAATAAGTTCCTGCCGGCGTATCTGAAGCAGGGCATCTTTAAGCAGGATCCGTTCGCTGTCCTCGACCAGGAAGGCGTTGGCACCCTCGTGAAGATGGCTACCAACAAAGGCCGCAGCGCGCGCCAGAACCTCGAAGTCGGCATCTGCGGCGAACACGGCGGCGAGCCCGAATCGGTGAAGTTCTGCCACCGTGCCGGACTCGACTATGTCTCCTGCTCACCGTTCCGTCTGCTCACCGCGCGTCTCGCCGCGGCCCAGGCAGCGATCGAAGAGCAGAAGGTATTCAACCCTGACCTCCGCAGCGGCAACTCGAAGTAGCCGGGGCTCCCGGCAGGCCGAGATATCGTGCCTGCCGGGGCGGTAAACAAGAGTCGCTGCTGCCCGGCCGGCATCCCGGCACGACGACTTCGGCGTCGCACCGGGGCAACAAAAGGATCCCGCGGCTGGTACCATCCCGCCGCGGGACGCTGGCTCGCTTAACACCATCTTTCAGCGCCCTGTTGCCTATTTTCTTTTTGTGCCATAATCACGCCAACTGTTCCGTCCAACAGCCGTTGCACGAGGGAAATGCCATGGGCGCCAAGCCCGGTTTTGTGCGCACCCTGCAATCGGAGGGCGCACGCACGATGATCCACTCCGTCTGCTCTCAATGCGGAGACTCGCGCCTTCTTGCCGCGCACGATGAGTCGCTGCAGGAGTGGGAAAGCAGCCATAGTTGCGCCGCTTCCAGCAGGAAGCATCCATCAAGCGTTCCGAATCCAGCAAGCCGCGCCGAACAAGCCTAGCGGCACATTCTCTGGTCAGCTGCGTTCCCACTTCACGTGAAGAGTGCCCTTCGCGTCGAACCAGAATTGCTTTTGCTGGAAGCCCAGTCCGAACAGCGCGAGGTTCTGATCGTAGTATCGGGCTGGATTGCCGTAGAGTCCCGTCTGCGCGTTGTATTCCGCCTGAACCCGCGACATCTGCTGCTTCACGATCTGATCGTTGCCAAGAGCCGCGGCGTACGGAACGAGAGCCGCTGAAAAACCAACCGGACCCTTTGGATCCTGAATGCTGCCGTCGGGCCGAACGATCGCCGGTGGCACTGCATTGTTTTGAAGATATGCCGCCATGCCGCCGATCGCGTTCAGGATGGAGCCTCGTTGTGCTGTAGCGCTGTCCAGCATGCCG
>DASSKX010000003.1:0-7845 GCA_035689925.1 Acidobacteriaceae bacterium | reverse complement strand
GAGCCCCACCTCGCGCATGAACGCTTCAACGTCTGCGGCTTCTTCCTCGATCGAATACTTCGCGTTCCCCGGCCATTCCGAGCGTCCATAACCCGGCAGGTCCAGTGCATAGACGTGGTGGTGATCCCGCACGAGTTGCGGCATCAGGTTCGACCAGTCGTCCGCCCGCCCGCCCAGGCCGTGTACGAGAAGCAGCGGCATGCCCGACCCGCCCTCGTAATAGTGCACCCGCACCTCGCCAACGCCGGTCACAGGGATACGCGTGTACTTGCTCTGCACGCCCTCAAAGAACAACCGCACTCTCGATGCGGTCCACAGCACATCCAGCGGCCATACGATCGCCATGACGATTAACGCGATCACAATGGGGCCGAGGATAATCAGCGTCCACCGAAGGATTCGGAGCGTTCTGCGTCGTCTGGCCTTCGGAGTGGCTGCGGTGGTCGCCATGCGCGGAGTCGGGGATCTCCTCTGTCCTTAGATGACGTTTGCAGCCATCCGCCAGGCTTTCTCGATCACCTTCACCGTAAACGGCGAAAGCCCGTCCAGTTCCTTAGGACCTGCCCACCGCCCTTCCAGCGCATCGGTGGCACAGGCAACCCGCCGGCTCAACTCAGCCCCTCCGCTCACGCGGCACAGAAAATCCACCAGAACGTAGTGATAACGCACTCGGCCGGATTCGTCCCGCGAGATCCGGTCAAAAGCCTCGACCACCTCGAGCGGCTCCACCACCAGGCCAGTCTCTTCGAGCACTTCCCGCTTGATTGCCTCTTCGAGGGTCTCGCCCACTTCGACAGCGCCCCCCGGCAGCGACCATTCGCCTTTCAGCGGCTCCTGCCCGCGCCGGATCAGCAGCACCTTCTGCAAGCCGTCCGGGGCTTCCGCCACAATGACCGCGCCCACGCCCGCAATTGGAGCCTCAGGATATTCCCGCCTCATCTCTCCCCTGGTCAGGCTTCCTATTGCCCCTCGAACAAATGCGATGGCCGGCCGTATTCCTCGTCGAACACGGTGCGCCTTGTGCTGAACCGGCCGCCGTAGAACTTGTCCGGCCCCTTCAGATGTCCGATGCCAAGCAGCGCGACCACCTCGTAGCTCAGGGGCAGTCGGAGGACTTCGCAAACCTTTTCGCCCTCGTAGCCTTCCATCGGAGCCGTATCGTAGCCAAGCACCTCGGCCATCCACATCATCGTGGTCACCGCAATCATCACGTGGCGGTTCAGCCAGGCGATCAGATTCGGGTGCCTGCCCAAATACTCCGGGATCACAGCAGCAGCCTGAGAGGCATAATTCTCCGTCATTCCGTTCTCACGGCCCATTCGGATCATTTCGTCCATGTCCGTCCGCCAGCCGTCCTTATCGCCGCACGCCACGATGACGGCCGACGCCTCCTCCACCTTGGCCTGATTAAATGCTGCCGACCGCAACCGGCGCCGCTGTTCCGGCGTGCGCACAACCACAAAACGCCAGGGCTGCAGGTTGTAGCCGCTGGGGGCGCTGAGGCCTGCCTCCAGGATTCGTTTCAGATCCTCATCGGGTATTGGCACACCGTCGAAACTCGGCGTCGCCCGCCTCTCCTGGATCGCATCGCTCAGCAACTTCTCGTGGTGACTGGCCATCTGCTGTTCCTGCTTTTCTTGTTCTTCGATGTATGTCAGCCGGATTTCACTCGCCGGAATGGGGAACGGAATTCTCAATCTCTTTCATTGGCAACTCCAGCGCAAAGGGATGCTGATTGCCCGGGGTGCTGGCGTACACCCATAGTCCATGAAACGCGCTCTCCAGTTCCGGATGCGCAGCGAGCAGCGCTCGCATGACCGCCGTCACCTGCGATCGCGCTGCCACTGGGTCCTGATTCGGGGTCGCCTCATATGTCACGACCAGATCCAGTTGGTCCGACAGTTCCCCCGTGTGCAGGTTTGTGATCGCAAACGTCTGGCCGTTCGAGGTCAGATGCATCGGTTGCGCGTCAGGCAGTCCCGCCGGGCGGGTCTGCTCCGCCTCCCGCTGCAGTTTCTGCAGATTCGGACTGATCAGAAAATCCACGGGATCCAGCAGGAACTCCGCTGTCTGGTAGTAAAACCAGGCGTTCCAGTCCTGCTTCTTCGCCGCGTACTCCCGTGCGCGGGTCCAGAACCAAAGCCCATCCTGCCCGCCCATGGTCAAAGGACGCACAAACAATCCGGCTACCTTCCAGGTTGGACTCCCCGCTGGTTCGTTCTCCAGCACCATCGACAGCGCCTGCGGGTTCTTCACTCCGGTCGCGTGCACAATTCCGAGCGCGTACTTTCCCGGAGGCAGATTCGGAATGTTGATCTCCACCGTCAGGCTCGACGATGGCAAGCCACAGAAGAACTGAGCGTCCTGTGCCCCTTTGAGGTCGGTCGCGTCCAGCAGGTAAAGGCCGTCAACGGTCAGGGTGGCGTGCTGGAGGCTGGGACTGACACCTTGAATCGATCCCGCGATGGCTTCGAACTGCGCTGCCACCGACGAGATGGTCTGTGCCCTCACGGCATCAGCATTGCCCGACTGGACGTCGCCAGCCAGCGCCATGGCCACCTGCCGAAGCGTATTCCTATCCGCGGCGTTCATCTGAGACTGCGTGGTGCAGTTCAGCCCATAGGCCGGAATCGCGAATACCAGAGGCAGCGTCGCAACCAGCCACCCGGACCATCCGACCCCAGCAACCCCGCGCATCGATTTCCCCTCGCGCAAAACAATGTGAGCGAATTCGAATCACTGCTAGTCTATACATACGTAGGAGCAGCGCAACTGCGAGCTATCTTCGACTCCTGGTTCGCCGCGCAACTTCCATGAGCGCAAAGGCCCTCTACCGGTGCTGTCCCGTCCTGTCGTTCGCTGCTCTTGCCCTCACATGTGCTGCCCAGATTGCCGGTGCCCCCGGCACCTTCCCTGAGCCTCCCGGCGCATCGCAGCGCGCTCCACTCACTCCGGCATCCACTGCAACTCCACCGGCGCAGCCTGCCACACAAACCACGGCCCCTGCCCCGAGCCGACCTGCTTACGCCACTTCGCCGCTCCTCGACACCCCCGCCCAGCCAGCCGACGTGAAGCTCGCCGACGGAAAGCTTTCGATCAAAGCCAACAACTCCAGCCTGACCGCCATTCTTCATCAGTTGGGAAAAGACACGGGCATGACCATCGACGGACTCACCAGGGACCAGCGCATTTTCGGCGTTTATGGGCCAGGCAGCCCGCGCGAAATCCTCTCGGAGCTTCTCGACGGTGCCGGATATAACGTCCTCATGCTGGGAAGCACGGATTCCGGCGCGCCGCGTGAACTGCAGCTCTCGATCCGCAACAGTGCACCGCTTCCGGCCGCACAGCCCACGAACATCGCCCAGCAGCCCGAAGATGAAGAAGACGAGGCGCCTCCAGCACCTCTCAGTTACCCACCCGCGGGGTTAACACCGCCGCACCCAGCCGCTGCCACGCCTAACCAGCCACCGCCGCCGAACGGCGGAGTCAAATCGCCGCAGGAGCTCCTGCAGGAATTGCAGCGGATGCGCCAGCAACAGCAGCAACAACAGCAACAGCAGCCCCAGTAATCACGTTCGCACTCGGTCGGTGCCTGGAGTAACACTTTCGTGGAGTAGCGCTCCCCGCTCCTTCCCGCTACAGTGGTGCCATTCACCTGAAAGACTGCAATACCTCTCCTGCCCTGGTTCTCTCAGTTGTACCGCCAAACCCCAAAACGATCTCGCATAGTCTTCTGCCGCGCTAATCTCGTGGCCTTGGCCAGCGCGCTTCAACGACGGTCGAAATGCCGCCCCTCGGCCGGAAGTCGCCCTTCACGACAGCCCACACTGGATCGCAGGCGCGCACCACATCCTCCAGTACGCGATTCACAACGTTCTCCTGGAAGATCCCCAGGTTGCGATAGCAGAACAGGTATTCCTTCCAGGACTTCAGTTCGAGACAGCGCTCGCGCGGCATGTATCGCAGCGTGATCGTGCCAAAGTCGGGCAGACCGGTCTTCGGACACACTGAAGTGAACTCCGGATCGTCGATCACAATCTCGTAAGCGGGAAACTGATTCGGCCAGGTTTCAATGGCAGGAAAGTCAAAATCGAGCCCCGCTTTTGCGTGCTCGTCCGTATAACGCGAAACTGGAGACATACCTCGATTCTAAGACTCGACCAGCATTGGACTGCCCGGATTGCCGAAGCACGGTTGGTTGACGAATCCGTTACGTCTCGCAACTTCGCATTTTGAGAACCCTAAGGTGCCTGAAACGAGTCCTATATACTGACACACGGTCCTATAGAGAATGGCGAAAACTGCGAGGTCCAACACGGCGCGTATCTGGATCATTGCCGCCGTGGCGCTCATTGCATTTTTCTTCGTGATCCGTTACTTCACACGCAGCAAGTTGCCAATCCACGTCACGCAAGCCGCCGTAGGGAACCTCACCATCCCCATCGCCAGCAACGGGAAGGTGCAGCCAGTCCAGAATTATGAGGCGCACGCTCCCTCCCCCGGCATTGTGAAGGAAATTTACGTCCATGCCGGCGATAAAGTGCCTGCCGGCAAGCTTCTGCTCGCCATGGACGATACCGATGCTCAGTCGCGTGTCGCGACCGCGCGCGCCGCACTCCGCGGAGCCGAGGCGGCCTGGCAAGCAGCACAGCACGGCGGGACATCGCAGGAACGTCTCTCCCTTCAGGGAGAATTGGAAAAGGCCATCATCGACCGCGATCAGGCGCAGCATGACCTGGAAGCTCTCCAGAAACTCGAATCTTCCGGGGCTGCTTCCCCCAGCGAGGTCAGTGCAGCCAAACAGCGCCTTGACGCCGACAACAGCTCCATTCAGGTACTGCAGCAGCGCCAGAAAGCCGGCTTCGATCCCGCCAATCTGGCCCACGCCAAAGCGACCCTCGAAGAGGCGCAGGCAGCTTACCAGGCTGCTCAGCAGGGACTGAATCAGGCTGTCGTGCACGCACCGTTTGCCGGAACCGTTTATTCGCTGCCGGTCACCCGAACCGAGTACGTGCAGCAGGGCGAACGGCTGCTCTCCATGGCCGACCTGAACAAACTCCAGGTACTCGCTTACTTTGACGAGCCGGAAATTGGCAATCTGGCTCTCGGCCAGCCTGCCACCATCGTCTGGGACGCTCGCCCTGACCAAAAGTGGCATGGCCGCGTCCTCCGCCTCCCCTCTACCATCATTACGTACGGCACGCGCAACGTCGGCGAGGTTCTCGTGTCTGTAGAGGATGCGGACGGTGCATTGCTGCCCGACACGAATGTTCGTGTGACCATTACCACGGCCAATGAATCTAACGTGTTAATGGTCCCAAGAGATGCGTTGCATATCGAGCAGGGGGCCAGCTACGTCTATCAGGTCGAGAACGGTTCGCTGCATCGGGTTGCTGTCACCGTCGGCAAACTGAATCTTGTCAGCGTGCAAATCATCAGTGGATTAAAGGCTGGTGATACGGTCGCGCTGAACAGCACAAACGGTCAGCCCCTCACCAATGGGGCGCCCGTCAGAATCGTTCCGTAAGCGGCATGCGCCCTGGAGTTTTGAAGTTGAAACGGACAATATCCATCATTGGAAGCATTCTTCTGCTTTCCTCCTCGTTGTGGGCCGCGCCGCTGTTCGCCGCCGATTCGGTGCGCTCAGACCTGAATCAGGGCCGTGCCGACGCCGCGTTGCAGAAGCTCACTACCGCTCTCGCCCAGAATCCGGCCGATGCGGAAGCACATAACCTCCGCTGCCGCGTGTACTACCAGGAGGAGCTGTGGGATCAGGCCATTCCCGACTGCGAGGCCGCCGTCAGGGCCAACCCATCCAGCAGCGACTATCACCTTTGGCTCGGTCGTGCATACGGCCAGAAAGCCGCACATGCGTCTCTGATCAGCGCCTACAAGCTCGCGAAAAAGGTCGCCGCTGAATTTCAGCAGGCAGTGCAGCTCGATCCGCAGAATACGCAGGCGCTCGCCGATCTGGGTGAATTCGACGTCAGTGCTCCCTCGATTGTTGGCGGTGGCATCAGTCGCGCCCAGGTCCTCGCCCCGAAGCTGCAGGCCGTCGATGCAGCGGCCGGCTTTAATCTGCAGGCGAAAATCGCCGAAGCAATAAAGGACTACGGTACCGCCGAATCGAATCTGAAGTTCGCCATCGCGCACTCCTCCACCCCCGCGTCGGCGTGGGTCGATCTTGCGGGCTTCTACCGGCGCCGCGGCCGGATGGGCGAGATGGTCTCCGCACTGCACAATGGAACGTCTCTCGACCATCAGCACAGCGCAGTCCTCGTAGACGCAGCTGACAACCTGACGGCAGCGCATCTGGAGCCGCAGACCGCAATTCATTGGCTGCAGCAGTACCTGGCTGCGCAGAGCCTGTCTGAGGATGCTCCCGCATTTGCAGTCCGCGCGAAGCTGGCCCGCCTGCTGGCGGATCAGGGCGACACGTCGCAGGCCCAGCAGCAACTTGCTGCGGCGCGTTCCATGGCGTCCGGCTATCGTATTCCGGCCCGCGCCTTCTCTTCCGTCGCAGCTCGATAACAGTACACTCAGATTGATGGAAAAACGGGAGCGGTTCCCCTCGGCAATTCGACAATCCGCAGCACGAGCAACCGCTCTTCTCTTCTGTGTTCTTGCCCCGTTCGCCGCGTCCGCACAGATCTCGCTCTCTACCGCCGTAGCCATGGCGGAAAAATCGAGCCCCGGCGTCCGCTCTGCCGTTGCGCAGGTACAGCGCGCCACCGCCGCCGTAGAAGAAGCGAAGGACGCCTATATCCCCAATTTCCAGCTCGGAACCAGCCCCGGGTACGCGTACGGATTTCCGCTCGGTTACCCCGCACTCTTCAATGCCTACTCTCAGTCGCTCCTGCTGTCCTTCTCTCAGCCGGATTACATCCGCTCCGCTCGATCCGCTCTGAAAGCCGCCGCCGAGAACCTGAACGATCAGCGGCAGCAGGTCGCCCTCGACGTTGCTCTTGATTACGCCCAGCTCAATCACGACCTGGAGATGATCGCCGCCCTCGACCAGGAAAAGTCCTACGCCGGCACGCTGGTTTCTCTGGAGCAGGATCGCGTGCAGGCAGGTGTCGATCCCCGCATCAGCGCACTCCAGGCCCAGCTGACCGCCGCTCAGGTCGAAGCGAAGCGCGTGCACCTGCAGAACAATGCGGATGAGATGCGCCAGAAGCTGGCGCACCTCACCGGATTACCCGCCGAGGGACTCAGCACCGTCCGCACCAGCATCCCCGCTATCCCTGCCCTCAGCACGGAATCCGACGGCCAAATTGCCCAGAGCAGCCCGGGAGTGAAGGCTGCCTACCTGAATGCCAAATCGAAGTTCTACCAGGCCTGGGGCGATGCTCGTCAGGACCATCACCCCATCATGACCTTCGGCGCTCAGTACAGCTTGTTTTCGAAGATCAACAACTACAGCCAGTACTTCCGAAGCTTCCAGTACAACAACGTTGCGATCGGGGCCCAGGTCACGTTCCCGCTCTTCGACGCGAGCCGCCGAGCGAAAGCTCGCCAGTCGATTGCCGAGGCGATCTCCGCGCAGGCGGATGCAGATCAAAGTCGCGACACCCTGACCGAGCAGACACTCACCGCCCGTCGTACGATCCTCGAACTGGCCGCTCAGCAGCGCGTTGCACAAATTCAAAGTGAACTGGCCCAGGAGCAGCTCAAGACCGTCAACACCGAGCTGACCAGCGGCACCGGATCCGCCTCAGCCCAGCCCGTAACCCCCATCGAGGCGCAGAAGGTACACATCGACGAACGCGAGCGCTACCAGGACCTCCTCGACACCAACTTCTCTCTCCTCAAGATGCAGCTCAGTTTGCTCCGCATGACGGGCCA
>DASSKX010000002.1:0-2041 GCA_035689925.1 Acidobacteriaceae bacterium | reverse complement strand
ATTCGGACCGGCCGCCCGGCGAGCGAGATGATCCCCGAACTGCGAAGCATCCTGCGCCAAGCGAGTCCGGAACTGGAGAATGCGACCATCACGACGATGGACCAGATCGTCGAGGACTCCTATGGCAGCCAGCGGCTTGCGGCGCATTTGCTGGAGATTTTCGGCGGGGCCGCTCTGCTGCTGTGCGTCGCTGGCCTGTACGGATTGCTGGCCTACGTGGTGACGCAGCGAACGCGCGAGCTGGGCGTGCGCATCGCGCTCGGCGCGCAGCGCGGGAATCTGGTCTGGATGGTGATGCGCCAGGCGGGCGGCATGCTCATTGCGGGAGTCATCGTCGGGACGGCGCTGGCCTGGGGTTCGGGGCGGATGGTGCACGGATTCCTGTACGGGGTTTCTGCTCACGACGGCTGGGCTCTCGCCGGAGCGGCGCTCTTGCTGCTGGCCAGCGGACTGGCGGCTGCCTGGCTGCCGGCGCGGCGGGCGGCAGGCGTCGATCCGATGCAGGCGTTACGCATGGAGTAGTGGGCCGAGGACGCGGCTATTTTTTCGCGCGCGCGTCGAAGTCATGTACGCGGCTGGCTTCGAAGCTCACGATCTTCCATTGACCTCTGCGGCGCGCGTAGACACGCGTGTAACGATACTGGCCGCTGATGTCGCTGGCTCCGTTGGTTCCGCGAACATCGGCCTGGGATGTGACCACGGCCGTGTCGCCATAGACACGCACGTGCAGGTCGGAAATATCAAGCTTCGTGATGCGAACCGTCCCGGCGCGCCGCTGGTCCACCGCCTGGGTTTTCGTCTCTACGGTGCCGTTGGAGGTGATGCCGACGTAGTCGTCGGCCAGCAGGTGGTCCATCTGCGCGACGTTGTTGTTGACGATGGCGTCGCGCCACTGCTGTTCCAGGCCCTCGATTTCCTTGTGGACTTCGGTCTTTTCGCGATGCGGCAATGCCCCCGCAGCATGGCAGATCGCCAGCAGTACGACCGCGACGAGCGCGCGGCGAGCGAGGACGTGGGCCTGAGCCATCTTTGCAACGGATAGTAGCCCCGGTTGTCGCAGCGCGTCAAAAGGAAATCGCCCGGATGCAGGTACTTGCAGCGAACGACGGCTGCCGGCGGCGGAATGGCCGCTTCGGGTTCGGCACCGGGGGAGCGCGATCATGGGGAGCATCCGTACTTTACTCAGACGCCGCAAAGCTCCCAAAGAGAGTGCAGGGGATCAGGCTACCGGCGTGAAGTTTTCTACCTGTCGGTCCAGCATTAACTGATAGAGTCCGCCCACCACACAATCCCTGAAGTGTTTGGATGCGCGATGCGCATCGAGGGCCTGCTGGTCCCGGTACTGCTCGTAGATGACGACGGTGTCCGGTTCACCATCGACTGTGTGCGGGATGTACGCAACGCAGCCAGGTTCCTGGCGGGATTCATGGGCCAGCGTCGTCAGCAGTTCGTGGACGCGCTGCCGATCATCGCTGCGAAATCTCATGCGAACTGTAAAGCTGATCATAGTCGTCGCGTCGCGCACTCGCTCCTGAGTTCCCGGACTATTTCCCTGTAATCCGCTGCATGGCCTCGCGGAATTCCGGCATTTCGAAGGTCTGGTCCCGATCGGGGCCGGTGGAAACAATGCCGATCTTCGCGCCGGATTCGCGTTCCATGAAGCGGAGGTATTCCTGGGCTGTTTTGGGGAGCGCCTCGAAGGAGCGCACGCCCTCGGTGGACGTTTTCCATCCCCTGAGCCGAGTGTACACGGGACGAATGGCATCACTGCCGCGAATGTCGGCGGGCATGGTTTCGCACGGTTTGCCGTCGATTTCATAGGCCGTGCACACGGGGATCCAGTCCAGATCATCGAGGACATCGAGCTTGGTCACGACCAGCCAATCGGTGCCGTTGATCTGGTTGGAGTAGCGCAGCAGAGGCAGGTCGAGCCAGCCGCAGCGGCGCGGGCGGCCAGTGACGGCGCCGTATTCCTGGCCGCGGGCACGGAGTGCGTCGCCGGATTCGTCGTGAATCTCGGTAGGGAAGGGACCTTCGCCGA
>DASSKX010000001.1:0-2535 GCA_035689925.1 Acidobacteriaceae bacterium | reverse complement strand
AAAGACGAACTGCACGGCGGCGAGCGTCAGAGCCGACCACGTGATGCCGCGCTCCACGGGGATGAGGCTGGCGAAGGATTCGACTGGGCCCGAGAGCTGGGCGTAATGGCGAGGTTCGCCGGCAAGCCCGGCGTAATGCATCGGGAAAAATGTTCCGTAGGCGGCAATCACGGAGATCCAGAAGTGCAGCTTGCCGAGCATCTCGTTCATACGCCGCCCCGTGAGCAGTGGATACCAGTAGTAGATGCCCGCGAAAATGGTGAAGACTCCGGCCATTGCCATAACAAGATGAAAATGCGCCACGACGAAAAAGGTGTTGTGGAGATAGCTGTCGAGCGCTGGTTGCGCCAGGACGGGCCCGGTGAGGCCGCCGGCGATAAAGAATGAGATGAAGCCCAGCGTGAAAAGCATCGGCGTATCGAGCCGCATGCGTCCACGGAAGAGCATGGCCAGCCAGGTGAGCACCTCGGCCGAACTGGGCACGGCAATGGCGATGGTGGTTAGGCCGAAGGCGGTTCCGGCGTAGGGATTCATGCCGGAGACGAAGATGTGGTGTCCCCAGACGCCCAGGCCCAGAAAGCCGATCGCCAGAGTCGCTCCGACCATCAGCCCGTAGGCGGGTACCGGACGCCGGGTGAAGTTGGCGAGGATCGAAGAAGCCAGGCCCATCCCGGGAAGGATGGAGATGTAGACCTCCGGATGTCCGAAGAACCAGAAGAGGTGCAGCCACAGCATGGGGCTGCCGGTTCCGGCGCGCTGGCGGATACCGTTGATGACCTCGCCCGCCGGCAGGAAGAAGCTTGTGCCGAGATGCCGGTCGGCCAGCAGCATCACCGCCGCTGCGAACAGAACGATAAACGCAGTGACGGTCAGCCCTGAGCTGGCGATCCATGACCAGACGGTCAGCGGGAGGCGACTGAAGCGCATTCCCTGGGCGCGGCGGAAGAAGATGGTCGCGAGGAAGCTGATCGAAGACGCCATGGCCGCGATGCAGAACAGGGCAATGCTGACGAGCCACAGATCCATGCCGGTGCCCTGGCCGGGGCCGGCGGCGGCAAAGGCGCTGAGCGGGGGGTAGCTGGTCCAGCCGGAGATCGGAGCGCCCTGGGGCACGGCAAAGGCTGCGAGCAGGACGAGCAGGGAAATCAAGCTGATCCAGAATGCTGCGGCGTTCAGGCGCGGCAGAGCCATGCGTGCTGCACCGATCTGGTCGGGCAGGACGAGATTCGGGAAGGCGGACTGCGGCACGACGGTCAGGACAAAGAAGACCATCAGCGTGCCATGCATCGTGACAAGGGCCAGGTACTGCTCCGGACTCGGCACGCCGAACCAGGGAAATGCGTAAGCGGGCCAGATGCGATGGATGCGCATGGCCAGCGACAGCAAGGTCCCCAGGATTACCGCAGCGAGCGCGAGCAGCAGATAGAGAATGGCGAGGCTGCGATGATCCGTGGTGAAGATGCGGAAGCGCCATCCGTTTCTGGTGGGCGTAGTCATCGCGTCGCCTCCGCTGCCTGGAGCGCCCGCTCGCGCGCACTGAGCCAGCGGTCGTAGTCCGGCTGAGAAAGAACCCGCAGCCGTGCCTGCATGCGGGCGTGGCCGAGGCCGCAGACCTGGGTGCAGAGGATCGGATAGTCGCCCGGCGTGGCCGGCGTGAAGGTCAGGTGACTCTGCATGCCAGGGATCGTGTCCTGCTTGAGGCGCATGCCAGGGATGAAGAAGCCGTGGATCACGTCCTGCGAGCGCAGGGTGAGGTTGACGGGCCGATTGGCCGGCAGCATCAGGATGGACGAGACGACGTCGTCGGCGCTGTGCGGGTCCTGGGGGTCCAACCCAAGGGGATTGCCGGCGGGGGCGTTCACCAATTCCGGGTGCAGCGCGCCGTAGACGCCGTCTGCTCCCGGATAGCGGAAGTACCACTGAAACTGCACGCCGGTGACCTCGACCGGGAGTGCCTGGGCTCCGGCCGCGACCTCGCGGCGCGCCGCCCAGAGATGGTGGCTGGTAAAGATCATCCACGCAAACAACCCGGAGATCGCCAGCAGCGGCAGCAACTCCGCTGCGAGAAAGACACGCGTGGATTGGCTGCGGCTCGCCGCGCCTGGTTTCGATCGGCGGCGGAACATCGCTGCGAGGATCAGTACCTGGGCCGCAAGGAAGAGCCAGAACATGATGGACAGGTACCGCCCCAGCAGGTGATCCAGGGCGACGCCATGCAGCGCGCCATTGGGCGGGAGCCAGTGCATGAGGACGAATTAACAGCTTAGCGGTTTTGCGGCTGGTTGCGCTTGTACTCGCGGACGAGGTCGACAAAACGCTGGTGCACGCGGCGGTCGTCGGAAAGTTCCGGGTGGAATGTCGCCGCCATGAGGTGTCCCTGTTCGACGAGCACCGGGAAGCCGTCACGCTCGGCGAGCACCTGGACCTGGTCGCCGGCTTTCACAATCCGGGGCGCGCGGATGTAGACCATCTCCAGTGGGCCGCCCGGAAGCTGCGTCTCAGCGGTCTGGATCGAGGAGTCGATCTGGCGTCCGT